>WGDE01000028.1 GCA_015493385.1 Phycisphaerae bacterium | reverse complement strand
ATGTAAACCTCTTTAACATAAGAACTTAAGTAATTTTTCAGGGACGACTACTATAGAGAGAATGAAATATGTCCAAATTCTCTCAATGAACTGACAGGCATAGAGTATTGTGATGGTGCAACACCAGACTTAATAAAAGATTTTAGATATGAATCTGATGGGGATCGTTATGAGCTTTCATACTTTTTCACTCGCTCCGGAGAAGAATTAAAGGGAAATATTAAAAACGCGGATTCAACTCATAAGTGCAACTGAGTCTACAAAATTTTGGTGGGAAAATTAAAGTAGCCAGCTCTTTTGTGTTTCTTTAGAAATGATAAACAATATGGAAACGGCGCCACCGCGCTAAGCGAAAAATGTTTATTTGCAATGGATGTTAAGAAACGCCTGTTGAGTGGGTGTCTCTAGTTGTGTGAAGGTATTATCTTTGTGACAATGTAACATGCAACAAACAAACCAGCACCGTTAGGTGCGGCATCTTAATCTTTACGAAAATGCCAAACCCCTACAGAGTTATCATTTCTATTGCGTTAAAACAATTGAGGTGTTAGTTGTTAGGTGTTGATGGTTAGTGGTTAGCGTCTCAAGCGTTAATCAACGCCCACTAGCGATTTCAAACTCCATCGCCCTTTCATTATCTTCAAGCTTCATGGTAAAAAAAACAAAAATCTGTCAAATTAAGTACAACTCTATCAATTCTGCCAATATGACATAGGCACTATAATAACCCTCGAGCTGCGTAAGGGGTTGTGAAATATGAACTTATGGGCATTGCAGTTTTTTGGCACGCTATTTGCGATTTATACGAACGGGTAAAATAATCATTAACTGTACTTAATAAACAGGAGACATAAAAATGGGTAAAATAATTGGAATTGACTTGGGAACAACCAACTCAGTTGTGGCAGTGATGGAGGGTAGTAGCCCTAAGGTGTTAATCAATGCATCAGGTGCAAGATTAACCCCTTCCGTTGTCGGATTCACAGACAAGGGAGATAGGCTTGTTGGACAGGTTGCACGTCACCAACAGGTAACAAACCCTGAGAACACTGTATATTCGGTGAAAAGATTTATGGGGCGTCGTCATAGCGAAGTTGGCGAAGAGGAAAAGACTGTGCCGTATAAGATCACAGGCGGTAGCAATGAGTTAGTGAAAATCGAGGTCAGGGGTAAAGAGTTTACTCCACCAGAGATAGCGGCAATGATTCTTCAGGATCTAAAGAAAACAGCTGAAGATTATCTTGGAGAGAAAGTAACTCAAGCTGTCATCACGGTACCTGCATATTTCAACGACGCGCAGCGTCAGGCTACTAAAGATGCTGGTAAGATTGCGGGGCTTGAGGTTGCACGTATAATCAATGAGCCAACTGCTGCTGCCCTTGCATATGGACGTGAAAAAGGCAAGGATGAAAAGATTGCTGTATTTGACTTTGGTGGCGGTACTTTCGATATCTCTATCCTAGATATTGGAGAAAATGTAGTTGAGGTTCTAAGTACAAATGGTGATGGTCACCTTGGTGGAGATGATCTTGACCAAGTTCTAATCAACTACTTGGCTGATGAATTTAAGAAGAGCGATGGAATTGACTTGCGCCAAGATCCAATGGCGCATCAAAGACTCAAAGAAGCAGCAGAGAAGGCAAAGTGCGAGCTATCTACTCAGCTTGAGGCAAATGTAAACTTGCCATTTATTACAGCAGATGCAAGTGGTCCAAAACATATGCAAATATCAATCAGCAGAAGCAAGTTTGAGGCTCTTGCAGAGGATGTATTTAACAAGCTAAAAGCTCCATGTTTACAAGCTCTAAAGGATGCTGGACTAAGCAACTCAGATATCTCAGAGGTATTGCTAGTTGGTGGTTCAACCCGTGTACCTAAAGTTGGCGAAGTTGTTAAGGAGATATTTGGCAAAGAACCAAACAAGAGCATCAACCCTGACGAAGTAGTATCTCTTGGTGCAGCTATCCAAGGTGCGATTCTTGCTGGAGATGAGGGAGTTAAAGATATTCTTCTTCTCGACGTAACACCTCTATCTCTTGGAATTGAGACTCTTGGTGGAGTTATGACAAAGCTGATAGAAAAGAATACAACTATCCCAACAAGTAAGAAGGAAGTATTCTCTACTGCTACGGACAATCAGCCTAGTGTTGATATCCACGTGCTTCAAGGCGAGCGTGAATTTGCAAATGACAACCGCTCACTCGGTAGATTCCAACTCACCGACCTTCCAGCAGCACCAAGGGGTGTACCTCAGATTGAAGTTGCTTTTGATATTGATGCTAACGGAATTCTTCACGTTTCCGCTAAAGACCTTGGAACTGGTAAAGAGCAATCAATTCAAATTCAAAGTAGCTCCGGTCTTAGCGATGAAGAGATTAGCAAGATGACTGCTGATGCTGAAGCTCACGCTGAAGAAGATAGAAAAAGAAGAGAGCTCATCGATCAGAAGAATCAAGCTGACCAGCTAGTCTACTCAACAGAGAAGACTCTCAAAGAACATGGCGAAAAGGTTTCTGCTGAGGTTAGAGGCAACATTGAATCAGCATTAAACAACCTCAAAGAAGTTGCTAAGGGCGATGACATTGAGGCTATTAAGAAAGCAATTGAGAATCTAGCACAGGTTTCTCAAGAGCTTGGTAAGATTCTCTACGAAGAAGCTGCAAAAGAACAAGGAGCAGCTCAGGGAGAAGCTAGTAGTTCTGATGAACAACCATCAGAGAAAAAAGGCGGCGACGACGTAATCGACGCTGAGTTTGAAGCTGAAGATAAATAGTCTTGATCGAAGATTAAGGACACATAAAAAGAGACCACAATCGTCGAACGATGATTGTGGTCTTTTTTTTGTAGCTACTCAACTAAAGGGTCAAGCGGATTCGACTCAGTTGCACTTATGAGTTGAATCCGCTTATTTTTTCAATTTACCCAATTTGATATTTAGCTAGCGCATTCGGCTAATTGTTTTTCTGTGACTCTAACGAGCGCGTCTACAACTTCTGGGTCGAAATCTGTTCCGCTTCCATCTAGGATTTTGGCAATGGCACCATCTTTATCTAGCGGCAATCCATCTTTACTGTAGGTTAGATAGTCAAACTCATTTGCTACGGATAAAATACGTGCGCCTATCACTATCTCTTTTCCCTTTAGAGAGTCTGGGTAGCCATTCCCGTCAAATCTCTCGTGATGCTGTCTTATGATTTGTAATTCTTGACTAAATATTCCAACAGGTCCTAGTATCTTCACTCCAGCTATTGAGTGCTCACGTAGTAGGGCGATATCTTTTTCTTCAAGGTCTTGTGGGTTTGTAAGCACTCTATCGGGAATTCCTAACTTTCCAATATCGTGAAGTAGAGCTGCTCTTGAGAGAGTGTCTTTGAGTTCGCTTGAGACATTCATCTCATCTGCAATATCAAGAGCTATCTCTGTCGATCTTTGTGCATGTTCTACAAAATACGGATTTTTCACCCCAAGAGCTTCAATAAATGCCGAAGTTGTATTCATTGCCTGTTTCTTAAGTTGTTGCGAGAGAAGCGATACTTTGTCCTGCAATTCACTATATTGATCATCAATTAGTTCTTCTTGTGGTTGATTTATAGTTTTTGAGTTGTCCCATACTACAACTTGATTTCTTCCATTATCTTTTGCAATGTAGAGCGAATCATCTGCTCTTTGTACAATTTCGCTTAGATCTGTAGTGTCCATTGTCTCAAGAGCAACAAGACCTATGCTAACAGAGATACTAATCTCTTGGTCTCCAATATCCCAGAGGTGTTGATCTATTGTGCTGCGCATCTTCTCGGCGGCCTTTATTGCCTTATCTCTTGAAGTTTGCGGCAATAACACAATGAATTCTTCTCCTCCATATCTTGCTACAACGTCAAGAGGGTATCTATTCTCGTTGAGAACTTTACCCATTTGCTTTAATATCATATCTCCTGCTAGATGTCCGTATGTATCGTTGACATTCTTGAAATGGTCAATATCAAATAGCATTAGTGAAAGAGGTGTTGCGTTGATTTTTGCCCTTAACACTTCACGCTCAAAGACTTGGAAGAAATGACGTCTATTGTATAGCCGGGTCAATTCATCAGTATTGGCAAGTGCGAGATTTCTCTCGTGTAGGTCGATTAAGTGCAATACTACGCCAATTCTTGCACGAAGCTCACCCACATCAAATGGTTTTGAGATATAATCAATTGCGCCAAGCTCTAGTCCCTTAACTTTATCAAGAGATTCATCTTTGGCAGATATGAAGATTATAGGAATCTTACAGGTCTCTTCGTTTAGCTTGAGTCTCTTACAAGTTTCAAATCCATCAATCCCCGGCATAAGAATATCTAATAGTATTAAATCTGGCTTCTCATGAATTGCCATTTCTATCCCACTATTACCATCCTTTGCAGAGACAGTATGAATATCCATAGCCTTTAACATATTTTCTAATATGATGATACTTGTATTGCTATCATCAATTATTAGAGCTTTTCTTCTCTTACTCATTACTTAGTTTCCCCAAGATACTTAAATTGCTATATTTTCCTTTTGTTTTATTATTTCAATCCAGTCTGGTTTATTTACAAACTCTTCCAATTCGCTAAACTCAGACACTATCTCTGCGAGAAATTCTTTAGCTTTGCTTATATCTCCCTCGCTTGCGAGTTTCTCCAATTTGTAGGCTACGCTTGCCAATTCAACCGCACCAATATTAGCAACACTTCCCTTTATTGCATGTGCATAGAGACGCACATCTACAGCGTTTGATTCATCTATAGAGATTACTAACTTTTCAATACAACTGCGTACATCTTCCATGCAGGCGGGAATTATTGCCATAAGCAATTCTTGGTCTAAGCCGCGTTTGGCTAACTCTTGCCATTGGATAATTGTTTTATCGCTAGTATTTTTTTCTACTACGATCTCTTTTTTAGACGTTTCTAGTTGTGCTTTGGATTCATCTGCGTTATCTACATTATCGCACATATATTGCCTAACTTTCTGGTATAGTTTGTTGCTCTCTATCGGCTTGGAGAGGTAGTCGTCGCATCCTGCTTTTATACATTTTTTGCTATCTCCCTTCATTGCATTTGCAGTAATAGCAATGATTGGAGTTTTGATGTTTTTCTCTCTTATAGCTCTTGTCGCCTCATACCCGTTCATATTTGGCATATGTATGTCCATTAGAATCAATTCGAACTCTTCACTCTCGATTGTTTCTAGAGCTTCTAATCCATCATTAGCGAAGGTTATATTTTCCACACCAACCTTCTTTAATAACGCACGTAATAATATTTGGTTTGTTTTTGTGTCTTCAGCGATTAGAATTTTCCCAGTTGCCCCAATATGTTCAACATTATTATTGTTGCTATAATCATTGACTCCGTATCTATCTAAGAGTTCCTGCTTGTCTATATCAACGCCAGCTGGGAGAGTCAGGGTGAATATTGAACCTTTGCCTAGCTCACTTGTAATAGTGAGATCGCCACCCATAGATGTTATTAGGTTTCTTGTGATGCTAAGGCCAAGTCCTGTACCTCCAAACTTTCTAGTAGTTGAGCCATCTGCTTGTGTGAACAGTTCAAATATTGCTTCATGTTTATCTTCTGGAATTCCAATTCCAGTATCTTCTATGTCAAAACGGATTAATGGAACTTCTTGTTTGTATTCAATAGATACTCCAATATGAACATGCCCTTGGCTAGTAAACTTAATTGCATTACTAGTTAGATTTACTAAGCATTGGCGCAGTCTGGTCGGGTCTGTGTATATTTGTGCCGGTAGTTTTGTTTTTTCTATAATCCTAAAATCTAGATTCTTTTCTTTTGCCTTTGCTTGCATCATTGATTCAATAGAATTTAGAGTTCTGCCAAGAGAACATTCAAGCATCTCTATATCTAGCTTTCCAGCCTCAATCTTAGAGAAGTCTAGAATGTCGTTAATTAACTCAAGAAGATTTCTTGCTGAATCACTAACTAGGTAAACTTTATCTTTCTGTTCTTTTGTTAAATCCTCATCTTCTAGCAGTTCAGTAAAACCTATAATCGCATTCATAGGAGTTCTAATTTCGTGACTCATATTTGCAAGGAACTGGCTTTTTGCAGCGTTCGCTTCTTCCGCTATTGCAGTCAAATGATTGGCCCTTGCAGAAGCTTCTAATAACTGCTCATTCCTCTCTTGAAGCTCTTTTTGGGCAAGTTTGTACTCAATAGTCTTACTTAGTTTTTCTGAAATACCATCAATTAAATCTCTCTCAATCTTCAAGAATGGCCCTTCATAGGCGTCATTTTTCTGCTGCGAGTAGAACACATTGACAGAGCCAACAATTTTCTCATTCACAATTATATCAGAAGATTGCTTCCATTGGCTCTCTTGGAAATTTTCTGATGTAAATTGCTTATCTTCGTAAATTATTTGGGCGCTTGTAATGTCTTTGTATTGCCAACCAGAAGGAATTAACTCTATTGCCATATTAAATATTTCTTCAATAGAGTCAAAAGGATCTGATGCTAGTCTTGAGATTTTGTATAGACAATTTAACTCACGGACGGAGTCATTGAGATCTCCAGTTTTCTTTTCTAATTTCAGCTCTGTTTCTTTTCTGTAAGAGATGTCCTCTATCATACCATCGAAGAATGACACCTCGTCTGGATTCTTAGGGTCGTACACAGTCTTGGCAGTAACAGAAGCCCATATTATTTTTCCATCTTTCCTTTTAAGCTGGACTTCTTGAGCAATTACACGGCCATATTTAAGCAACTTTTCTAAGAGTTTTTTTCTATCGAGATGGTTGGTGTAGAAATCTTTAGTTGAACAATCTAAGAATTCTTCCATACTGTCATAGCCCATTATTTTAACTAACGCAGGGTTGGCGGTCATTAATTTTCCAGTATCGCCAGGCAGCATTCGGTAGAGCCCAATTGGGAGGTTGTCTATTAGAGTGCGATGTTTTCTCTCAGATTCTGCAAGACTAAGCTCTGTTTTCTTACGATCTGTAATGTCCATTATACAGGCAACATTGTATTCTCTTGAGTCAACGCAGATGTAGTTGTTTATTATTTCTACAGGGAAGGTATTTCCATCTTTAGATTTTAGCTGCGATTCAAGAGATATTGTCTTCTCAATTCTAAGGTTGTCCCAAAGCTCGGCGTATCTTTGTTTGCTGTAATTAGGATATATTTCATCGACACTTAATGTTGATACCTCTTTCTTGCTATAACCTAGCATCTTGCATACAGTATCATTGGCATGGTTAAAAGTTCCATCTGGATTTACATAGAGCACTCCGATAACAGAGTTGTTAAGGGCGAAGCTTGTCATTGCGAACTTATCGCGTTCTTGATCGGCAATTGCAATAGATTTTTCAATCTTCTCTAGATATCTCCAAAATATAAGTACAATTATGATTGCTGCTAAGAATGTGCCGCCAATCATATGCAATATTGCCGAGTCCAGTTTAGCTCTTTGCAGGCTAACATCATTTATAACAATGATATCACCAATGTCATTGTTGCCAGCATCGTAGAAGGGCAAGAATCCATAGCGCAGGTCTTTATTGTTGTTTGTAGTGGAGAAGATATGCTCTGCATGTTTTTGGTGATCTTTTGATAGATGCTCATCTATTGCTTGCGGCACCTTGCAAGTTTTGCTGATAACGACAAAGTCTTGATATTCATTCCAGTCGCTGTCGCTAACAAGGCAAGAGTCTTTATTTAGCAATGTCTTGTTGACCAAGATAATTATATCAGTATCTAATGTTGTGTGCATGTTTTTAGTGATGTTATCAATCTCTTCGCCTAGTTCTACATAACCAACGAGTTTTCCATCTATAATCCAAGGCTTAACCACGCGCAGAGTCAATGTTCCAAGAGGGCCAAGCTCAATACCTGAGGCAGTGCGTCTTGTGTTAACGGCAGATTTCATAGTGTAGCGTTTGATTTTATCTGAATGCCGCTCGGGGAAATGTACCCTTAGGAAATTAGTCTCATCAATATTGTGGAAATAGAAATGAGTAATATTGTTACTGCGCAGGTTGCTATCAAAGATAACCTTAGCGTATTGTAGTAGCGACTCTCTGTCCTTTTTAAGCCAAAGCTGTTGGAGATGCTTATCAGATTCGATAGCCCCTAGCATGCTAGAGATGTGATTGGTATCATTCTCTACAGTGGATTTAAAGCTCAATTGGACTTCAGATAGCTTTTCAAAAGCATCCTTTTTAATATACTCTTGCCCATTATCATAAGTTATCCAGATGGATATACCTGCGATAGCTAGCAGTGCTATCATAACTGGTAGTAATATTCGATTACGCATTTTTAGAGCTTCCCCGTCGTTAGTATTGACGTACTCTTTCTCTACTATCACTTCTTAATCTCCCCCCCACGGTCTCTTCTATTCTTTCTTACTTCGCCGTTACTGCACACCAGATTCCCCTTATTTAGTGTGATATGCAACAGTACTTGGTCTTCGGCATTTTTTGGGGAAGGATAAAGGTAGAGTTTAGGGAATCCTTTAGCATTTAGGTAGATTTCAAGCCCATCTCAACAAATACAGTTTTGTAGGACAAAGAACGTTGTTTTTGTGGTGTTTAGTGGTTTTTTTGTCTCTTTTGTATTATTATGTTGCCCTGTATTGATAAAAAAGTTATCTCATGTTTATATAGAGAAATTTATCGGGCGTTCGTTGACCGCCATAATCTAGTTAATTGTTCATATCGAGACTATTTTACATATGTTACAAAAATCTTTTCTACAAGAAATGACTCAATCTCAAAGAGAACTCTTTGATGAATATGCTAAGCTGTTGCAAGAAGAGAATAAACGTCTAAATCTCACTAGAATCACTGAAATCGAAGATATTAGACAACGCCACTTTGAAGATTCTCTGGTGGTCTTACCGATTCTCAAGGAATATCAAGCTGGTTTAGACCGCACACCATCACTTATTGATGTTGGCTCTGGTGGCGGGTTTCCAAGTTTGGCTTTGGCTATTGCTCTGCCAGATTGGTCTTTTACCTCGATAGAGGCGACTGGCAAAAAGGTTGCATTTCAGAACCTAGTCGTTAATGAACTTGGTCTTGGTAACGTAGAAGTTATTCAGGCTAGAGCAGAAGAAGTCGCTAATGAGTTTGATTTTAGAGAGACCTTTGATGTGGCAACCAATCGCGCGGTAGGAGTTCTCTCGATGGTTGCCGAACTTTGTGTGCCATTTGTGCGCAAGGGTGGATTGTTCCTGACTTGGAAAGGGCCAAAGCTCTCTCAAGAGATTGGTAGCGGCAAAAAGGCGCTTCATATGCTTGGTTGCAATGACCTTGAGGAATTACCATACACGCTTTGCGGCGAAGATCCAGCTCAAAGCGGTTACCGTCTTTTAAAGGCAACTAAGCGCAGCCACACGCCTGGTGAGTATCCAAGAGCATTTAAAGATATTAAATCTAACCAACTAGGTAAATGACAGTACTAGCTGTAGAAAAATGCAGAAGATTTCTTTTAAGAGTTGATATCCATTAATTATGAAGACACAAGAGCTATATTATGATTTGCCGCAGGAGCTAATCGCGCAAAAACCAATGGCAAACCGTGAAGAATCTCGGTTGATGCTGCTAGACCGCAAAAGCGGTGAATATAACCTGTCTCTTATACACATCTGACGCT
>WGDE01000027.1 GCA_015493385.1 Phycisphaerae bacterium | reverse complement strand
GCCATAGGTCATCCTTTCGATTAGATATAATGGGTGTTGGTAAAAAAACATTATATCATATTGTTGGGTGGCCTACATATTATCTCTTGCGTTAAAGCAGTTAAGGTTTTTGAAATCGGTTTACTTTAGTGTTACCAAAACTTACTTATTCTTTGGTGTTGGTTTTTTAACGCCGAAAGGTTCTGCCATACATACATCTCCGTGTGTTTCTCTAAAGTCTGCGATAATCTTTGCTGCTTCTTTTGGGTCGTCGCAGATGCTGTAGAATTTTCTATCGTCTGGGGAGATGTATTTGCATTCTTCAAGCATAATCTTATCTATCCAGTCTGTTAGCCCAGACCAGAAATCGGAGCCCATCAGTATGATAGGAAAATATGTTTGCTTGAATGTTTGGATTAATACTAGAGCTTCAAAGAATTCGTCAAGTGTTCCAAATCCTCCAGGCATTACAATAAAACCGTTTGCGTATTTTAAGAACATTACCTTGCGGCAAAAGAAATATCTAAAGCTAAGTGAGAGGTCTTGATATTTGTTTGGGGTTTGCTCGAATGGTAATTCAATATTTAAGCCAATGCTTCTTCCGCCAGCCTCGGCTGCGCCTTTGTTAGCCGCTTCCATTATTCCACCGCCGCCGCCTGTGATGACAGCAAATCCAGCCTTTGCAACTTCTTTTGCGGTCTCTTGGGCTAGCTGGTAGTATTTGTCATCTGTTGGTGTTCTTGCCGAGCCAAATATAGAAACTGCTGGACCGATGGCAGCCATCTCTTCAAAACCTTCAACAAACTCTGCCATAATACGAAAAATACGCCAGGGTTCATCCGCTGGCATTCTAATTGCACCCATCTGAATCTCCTGATAAACTTTAAAGGTAACAGTACTATGTGTTTATCGGCCTATTTAGCGTTTCACTTAAGCGAGGCTGCGCAATCAAGAAATATGCTTAGCCATTGTAGAGGTGTCTATCTTTGTAATGCTGCGGGGAGAGGTTGTGGAGTTTTTTGAAATTTCTTGAAAAATGAAATTGATCCTCAAATCCCACTAGCTCGGCAATTTCTCTCACAGATAAATTTGAGGTTAGCAGCATACTCGCCGCCTTGTTGAGCTTGAGGCGCATGATATAGTTAAGTGGGCTTGTATTACCAAATCGCTTAAACAATCTTGAGAGATACCTAACGTTTATATCGAAGGTGTCTGCAACTTGAGATGGAGATGATATTGAAGAGAAGTTTTCATCTATAAAATGTAGGCACTTTCGGTAGGTCTGCGTCGATGCGCAGGCTGATCTTCCGATTTGTGCTTCTGCTGCCGCCTGTTCGAGAAGTAGGGTTCGAAGGTAGCTACAGCAGAGTTCGTGTGAGTATTGTGTTTTCTCAAGCCCTTTTCTTAAAATTGCTTCCGCAAGATACTGAATCTCGACTGGGTTGGCTAGTTCAATTACATTGGAATCTCCGAGACCACAATTTTCGTATAGCTCTTTTGCCTGTGAGCCTGTAAAGACGATAAATATATGTTCCATGGGTTCTTTGGTGTTGCACTTATAGTGATGCGCGACCTCTGGGGTGATTGCGCCGAGTACTCCCTTTTCTAAGCTGTAGTCTTTCTCATTTATCTTGATATCACACTTGCCTCTTGTCGGTATTTCTAAGACGTAATACGGGTATGTACGTCTGTTTATCTCGAAATCTGGTGCACATCTCTCAAATCCACCAAATATGATTGCAAGCTGGGCCCTTGAGTCTGGTATGGTATCGAAAAAGAAGTATTTTGATTCGACTACGTTACCTTCAGTTGCAAGATTTATCCTCTTGTCTTTGTGTTCTTCTGGCATTGTTAAAAAACTCCATAGGTTACGAATATCCATCATTATGTTACTTAAATCTATGGACGTCAAGGGCAAATGTAGATACTCTAAACACATCTAAAGAAAGGAGCATACAATATGCACGACCATGATAGTAAAGACAGTATTGAGTATGTACGTCTCGTTGGAGGCGAGAGGCGAGTTGGGTCTACTCTAGAGAGCGTATCCAACCACTGGCGCGGCGGTAAAGAGTGTTTTATGTTTATAAGCCCTCACGACGATGATGTTGTTCTTGGCGGCGGCCTTTTGATGCAGCTTGCGCAGAAAGAAAATGTCTCAGTATATATCCTTATTGTTACAGATGGTTCGATGGGATATTGCAACGAATCACAGAAGGATACCATCTCGAAGGTTCGTATGGAGGAGACTTACAAGTGTTACGAATCGCTTGGTATTGCTCGCGAGAATATTATATGGCTTAGCTTTCCTGATTGCAGGCTCTCTAAATATAGAGGTCGCGACCACAGCGATAAGCAAGACAAAATATCGATAGGCGGTTATTGCGGATTGCAAAATTCGTTTACGTACTGGCTTAGAAAAATTGCTCCGACACAATGTTTCTTGCCAACTTCAAACGATCTTCATCCAGACCACAAGATTGTTCATGAAGAATTCTTGATAAGCCTATTCCACGCAGCAGGAAATATCTGGCCAGAGCTTGGCGCTAAGATTGAGAGAGTGCCATATGTCCATGAGATGGGTGTTTATTGTGATTTTCCAGAACCGCCTCAACTGCGAGTTACAGCTCCGGAATCAATAATGGCAAAAAAATTAGAAGCTATTTTGATGTTTAAATCTCAAGAGCAGATTGAGTCTCTTGTTGATATTGTGCGCAAGAGCGGGCCTTGTGAATATTTTAGACCGCTTGAGTTTAAGTTTTATCATCCTGCTACCCATTACGATGCGTTTGAGAAGAAACATCATATTCCATTTATTAAGTAGATAAATATGAAATCGAATGTTTTATATCTAGGCGATACTGCGATTAATCAACAGGCTAGCTACCTAGCCGGTATTATGAGCTATTACAATATTGCTTTTGACTATATCGGCTCCGATGAGAAATTCTCGCTTGAGAAGCTTGGGCAAGATACTAAGCTGATTATTATCAGTGATTACCCATCGGCTAATTTCACTCCAGAGCAGATTGACACTATTATCGAGAGGGTCAAGAGTGGTGCGGGAATTTTAATGATTGGCGGCTGGGAATCTTTTACAGGGCTTGGCGGTGATTATGGTAAAACAAGACTCTCTGAGATTCTGCCAGTCTTGATTAAAGATTCCGATGATAGAATCAATCAGTCAGACCCATGTCTGGTTAAAAAAGAGATAGACCATGAAATACTCACAGGGTTAGACCTTGAAAACGATGTTCCTGTAATCGGCGGTTTCAATAAGGTTGAGACTAAGGATAGTGCCACTACAATTCTATCAAGCCAAAGGTTTAAAGCTTGCTATGGTAAGAGTGGATTTGAGTTTTCTCTCTACAAGACTGCGCCGCTTCTAGCTGTTGGAGAGTTTGGGCTTGGCAGGACTGCGGCTTTTACTTCAGACGTTGCTCCGCATTGGGTTGGTCCTTTTGTAGACTGGGGCTCTAGTAGAATAACCGCGCAGGCCGATGGCGCTGAGGCTATAGAGGTCGGCAATTCGTATGCTTTGTTTTTTAAAAATCTAATAGAATGGTTGTGCTGGAATAAGGCATAACCACAATTTATTTAAGGAGATAATTACGTGCTTAAAGGTAATGCAATTATAGGTCAATCTGGTGGTCCGACATCGGTGATTAATGCTTCACTTGCTGGAGTTATTACTGAGGCGAGAAATTTTGACCAGATTGAGACTCTCTACGGAATGCGCTATGGCATTGAAGGGTTTATGGCGGAGAATCTTATTAACCTCTCAGAGCAACCACAAGAGGTTGTAGATGGGCTAAAACTTACTCCATCAAGTGCGCTTGGTTCTTGTAGGTATAAGCTTTTAGATGCAGACCTCCCAAAGGTTCTCGAGCTACTCAAGAAATACAACATTCGCTATATCTTCTTGATAGGCGGTAACGATACAATGGATACTATTCATCGTGTCGAAGCGTACGCTAAATCTCAGGGCTACGATATGGTTGGTATTGGAGTTCCAAAGACTGTCGATAACGATTTGTTCGGAACAGATCACACGCCAGGTTTTGCGTCTGCAGCGAGATATATGGCGCTTAGCGTTATGCAGTCTGGAGTTCTTGCAAGAGATATGAAAAAGGTTGATCAGTTTGTTGTCTTCCAATGTATTGGTAGAGAGGCTGGTTGGTTGATTGGTGCGACTGCTGCTGGTAAAAGAAGCGAAGAAGATGCGCCTCATATTATGTGTATGCCAGAGAGGGCTTTCGATAAGGATAAATTCCTTGCAGATGTAAAGAGCTGTTATGATAAGTATGGCTTTGTGTCTATCGTTTGCGGCGAGGGCATTGTTTATGCCGATGGAACTCCTGTTTCTGCGAGCAAGACAAAAGACAAATTCAACAATGTTGAGTTTGGTGCTATGGGAGGAACTAGTGCGGCGATGAGCCTTCACCGTATGATTGTTGAAGAGTTTGGTTTTAGAGGCGAATTCCAGATAACTGAGTCTCTTCCAATGTGCGCAGCCGATAGGGCAGTCGCACTTGATATTGAAGAGGCGTTTATGTGTGGCCAAACTGCGGTAGAGTTGGCTAGAGATGGCAAGACAGGATTGATGGTCACGTTAGAGAGAGAAGATTCTAGCGAGTATAAATGCAAGACTTCAACCGCTGCTCTTTGCGATGTAGCCGTAAAAGCAAAGCCGATGCCAGATAAATATATAAACAAAGAAGGCAATTTCGTAACTGACAAATTCCTCGATTATGTCAGGCCTTTGATTGGTGAGTTACCTAATTACGTGAAATTAAAATAATTAACAAGGAAAGAAATTATGAACAGTGATCAAAAATATATGCAGTTCTCTCTAGTTCAAGAGATGCTCCATACTCCAGATATTATTAGAAAATTTGAGGTTAAAGGTGTAGATGCACTTATAGAGGCAATCAAAGAAAAAGGCAAGGTGTTCTTTACCGGTGAGGGTTCTAGTAGAATCTTCCCAGCTAAGAATGCAATCTACAACTCTATGAGAGAAGGTTCTTCTCTTACTCTTGCTACAGACGGCGCAAGGCAAGCGGCAGAATATGACCTTAGCGATTATGTTGTATTTGGAGCGTCAAACAGCGGTGCTACAAAAGAGGTTATCGCATTGTTCTTAGACCTTGAAAAGGCAGGACATACAGATAAGTTTGGTCTTACCGCAAAAAACGACACAAAGCTTAGCGAGATTGCTAAGGAGACTTTTGTTCTAAGTTGTGGCTGGGAACAAGCCGTTGCGGCAACTAAGAGTGTTGCAGAGCAGGCTATCTTTTATCAAGAGCTTTTTGCGCAGGTTGCAGGAAAGTCTTTTAAATCTGAGTTTGCGGGCCTTGGCGATGCAATTGAAGAGGCTCTTACTGGCGAGATTGATTCAGAGATAACTAAGAAGATTGCGAATGCGGGAACAATCTACTTTGCTGGCAGAAATGATGGTGTGGCAGAAGAGCTTACTCTAAAGACAAATGAGATTACTAGAAAGAAGAGTGATTTCCTTGAGGGGACATACGCCGTTCACGGTATCGAAGAGGTTATGAGTGCTGATGATGTGGTAATACTTATTAATCCATTCAAATCAGAACTTGAAAAGATTAAAGAGACTCTAGCTGACGGTGTTGGATTGACAGTCATTGCAATCTCTGATGAAGACACAATCTTCCCGACTATAAAGGTGAAGGATTGTGGCGCATTGTCAAACTATGTGTATCTTGCTGCTGGCTGGAATATTCTAGTTGAGGTTGGTGTAGCACTTGGAATCAACTTAGACAAGGCAGAGCGTGCGCGTAAAGTTGGTAATGAGTTTGTAGGCTAAACGGGCACCTCTAACAATTCATTTTGGCAGACAAGCGAACCTTTTTGTCGCCAGAGGCGTCAGACAAAAGTCGCCCTATACTAAATAGGGCTGATTTGTCTTCCTTGCCGGACAACAAAAATTTTCTACTTGCTACTCAAAAGCAATTATTAGAACTACCCTTGATTCTCAACAGAATAGATATAAAAGGCTTAGGTAATTCAATATTACCTAAGCCTTTTTTTAAATGCAGCTAGTACCCATACCGCTGCATTTATATTCTAATGGAATGTATTAGATATGCTTCCTTTTTAGAGCAAGAAGTGAACCGCCAGCTAAGAGTAAGATTGTTGATGGTAGTGGAACTTCAACAGAATCAATGCCCATAAAGAAATCAAAATCTGCATTTATCTCTGCGATGCCAACTCCATAATCTTGCCCATCAAAGAAATTATCAAAGTCGTCCATAGAGTCAAATGTATAAGGAGGTAAATCTAGAAGGTCGATTAATAAATCCAGCGAAATATTCGAGGTGATATTGTATTCTGTATTGGAAAAAATAGAAATGGTATCGCCTATATTGTCTTCAACTATATCATTATCATATAGCTCTGTATATGCCGCTAATCCAGAGCTAAAATCGGTGTCAACTTCTACCTCCGAGAACCCGCTACATTCAACGCCATAATCAAGGCCGTCAATAAAGTAGCTCCCTGAGACGTTAGCGTTACCATTTACGAATACATCAAGAGCAACTGCTGCAGTATTGCCGTAATCTGACACTATCTTAAAGCTAACTTCTCCATATTCATCATAGCCATCGCTGTAGTTCCAGTCATTGTAGTCAACGTAAACCTCTCCGGTAGCAGAATCTTCGTTATAGCTGTTTATTTCCCAGCCGCCATCGCCAGATGCGTTCATGCTACCATCGATAGACAGACCGTCTGGATCGGCTGTTAGGGAAAGATCTCCCGAATTGAATCCATCGATGTTGGTGTACTCAATGTGCCAAGCCTCAACATTGCTTGCGCAGCACATAAATAGAATTGCCAAAATTATTTTGAGTTTATTTCTCATGTCTCTTCTCCCTGAATAACTCCTAAGTCCTATATTCTCGGCATTATACCCGATTTAGGGGTGTTTTGTCAAGGTGAACACCTTTTTGCGGAGTTTGTCTACTCTTTGAAGGAACTTGTTTTAAGATGCTGGAGTTAATATTACCTGAGTGAATTTTCTGATATCGAATTCTCTGATAAGCTCATTTATACTTTCAGCGGTCACCGCTTTGATTGAAGCAACTTCTTCTTCGATTGTTTTGTATTGACCAAGATAGCAATAGTTGAAGCCGACTTCAATGAGCCTTCCCATTGGTAATTCATTCTTTAGAGTGACAGTACTGAGAACTTTATTTCTTGCCATTGTTAATTCATCTTGCGTTATACCGTCTTTGAAGAGTTTTTCTAATTCCTGATCGATTGTTTTTGATACAAGCTCATAGTTCTCTTTGCTACATCTGATATATGAGTATATTGCACCAGCACCATCTAGGTATTCGTATTGAACGCTAGCTACCTCAGCGATAGCGGTATCTATGAGGGACCAGAAAAACCTAGAACCCGTATCGTCGCCCAAAATCATCCCAAGCAAACTTGCAACATACTTACGCTCATCTTGCGCAGAAACTGACGGCCAAACTTGGCAGATGTGTTGGCGTGAGAGAGTTTCTCTCTCAATCGAAACTTTCTCTAAACTGCCACCGCATTCGCTAAGCGTGCGAGTTGCACTGCTTGGTTTCCAAGAGCTGCATTTCTCTTCAATCAACTTGCAAAAAGAATCCCAGTCGAAATTACCGCAACATGCGACTGTTATATTTTCTGGTGAGTATCTCTTAGAGAAGTACTCTCTCATCTGCGCTGCGCTGAGTGCTTTGATGCTATCACTAGAACCTAGAACGCTATTGCCGCAGGGGTGATTTTTAAAGTGAAGGCTTCTTGCTTTATCCATCACATCGAAGTGGGGCATATCTTCATACATTGCAATCTCTTCGAGGATTACATTTTTTTCCATATCGAAATCACTATCTCTAAGCGCAGGCCTCATCAGCTGACACCAGATGTCTGTAACTTCGTTTAGGTATTCAGGCAATACCGCCGCATAGTAGACAGTATTCTCTTCGCTGGTAAATGCGTTAAACTGTGCGCCTGTTCTATCGAATGCAGCATTGACTTCTAATGCGCTTAGATTATCTGTTCCCTTAAAGAGCATATGTTCAAGAAAGTGTGAGACGCCATTAATCTCGGCAGTCTCGTCACGAGAACCTGTTTTTACAAAGAAACCAACTGCTGCTGATTGAGAAGACTCGTTAACTTCACCTACAATATTGAGGCCATTTGCGAGCTTTGTGTGCTTAAAATCCATACTAATTCCTACTTATAAAATGCTAGTGGCGTTAACTTCTTTTGGACCGATAGATACGATGCAACAATCTTTGAAGTTGCACCTCTGTAAGGCTTCAAGAACGGAGTCTTGGGTAACGGCGTCTATTTTTTCTTTAATCTCATTGAGGTTTCGAACCTTTCCAAGAAGTGTGAAGTCGCCGCCTAGAGACGCAGCTCGGCTCATACTAGATTCGCTTTTCATAATTAAACTACTTTTTAGACCAATCTTTGCTCTATCGAGTTCGTCTTGAGAGACGCCATCTGATAACTTCTTAAACTCTGCTAAGGTTACCTCTAGTGTTTCCTGTGCTTTGTCAGGGGTTGTGCCAGCGTAGCATGAGATTCCTGCTCTATCCTTTAGGCTGTTGTAGTTTGCGCCAATGGCATAGCAGAGGCCGCGTTTCTCTCGAACCTCAGTGAATAGCCTTGAGCTCATTCCGCCGGACAAAATTGAGACAGCGGTCATTATGTTGTAG
>WGDE01000026.1 GCA_015493385.1 Phycisphaerae bacterium | reverse complement strand
ATACAGGTAAAATTGATATGAGAGAGAAAACTATTCAAGGAACAAATTTACATGAATTTGATAATAAAACCAGTTTATCTACTCTTAGAAGTATTTTTGATGCACTCTAAAAAAGGCATATAACAAGTACTTGGAGAGAAATAAGTTACCCAGCGACTTTTTTTTCAGTTTGAATTTTAACAAGAAAAGAAACTTTTAAATCGGCATAAGCTATCATATGGGTAACTTATTTCTAAAGACAATCGTTATGTGAACAAATGTTGACTTAAGGAGGATAAAATGAGTTGGCTAAATAAAGCAAAAAACGCAGCAAAGCAAGCCAAGGAAAAAATCACTGAGGCAGATACTAAAGCCTTAATGCAGAAAGCTAAGGCAAGCTCTAGAGATACAGTTTCGAGCCTATCGAAGAATTCCACCCAAGTTATAGACAGTGCCAAAAAATCGCTTGAAGTTATCGATACTCAGCAACTGATCGATGACACAAAAAATAAAGCAACAGACTTAACTGCCAAGAGCAAAAGCATTGCCGATGAAAGCCTTAAAAAGGCCAAATCTGCTATCGAGAACATTGACTGGGAAACAGTCACGGATAGCGGATATCAGAAAGAAAATCTTATTAAATACTGGCAAGCAGGAACCAAAAAACTTAATGAAATGGCACGCTCAACTTTAGAGGTAGACAAAAGTACCATGGACATGGTAAACGATTTACAAAGCCGACTTCCAGTTCCTGCACAAACAATGGATGATATATTTAGCCAGTGTCGAGATATCGCTTTACAAAGAGCAACAGCGGCATTCTTTCTGGGTGGTACAACTGAGGCTTTAGACCAAAATTCTACCGAAAAATACGAGAATTTATCTGAAAGTTATAAAGATTATAGTAATCGGATTGGTGGACATAATATTAGAAGCCACGAAAATTTTTCTAAGATGCAGGATCAACGTGCTGAAGCTAGAAATGAGTTTCGCACACTTGAAGATGGCTATAATAAGGAAGCTATATTATACTCATATGATGCAGATATTGAACATGTAATTTCAGCAAAAGAGATGTATGGTTCAACTTTATTGCGGGCTGGTACAAAAGACCAAGAATTACTTGATGCAATAAATAGTGAAGACAATCTTATCTTTACAAATAGTTCCGTAAATCGATCTAAAGGAGCAGATTCATTATCTGATTTTCTTGAAAATTTTGAACCTCACCCAACAAAAGAAGGTGTAAGAATTATCACAATCAATGGTGAAACACATGAGATAAACGAAGCAGATTGTAAAGCAGCATTAGAGAAAGCCGAAAAATCTCGGAACCATGATATAACTCAAGCATCTATGGAGATAGGTTTAACTGCTGCTAAAACAGGTGCGATAATGACTGTGCAACAAGTTGTAGGTATGATTGTTGTTGAGACTATTGATATATTCATGGATGAGACCCAGCGCTTCACAAAAGAGTTCAAGCTTTTTGATGAAAAGGGGCTTATTGGAAATATTAATGAATTAAACGAGCGTTTATCTGATAGATTGAGCCAGAGATTTGAAGAAAGGAAAATTTGGGAAAAAGCTCGTTCTTTGGGTATAGAAGCTGGTGTAAGCGGAGCCTTAAGCGTCATACCTCAGATTCTTATTTCGATGTTGACTCGATTACCAGCGTTCGCATTAGGGATAATCCGTGAGGGCACATTAAGCTGTGTTCGTAGTGCTCGTATTCTTGCAAGCAATGACCACCCAAATAAGCTCCAGTCTATTAGTATTATTATGGCCAGTACCGCTTCTGCCGTTGCTGGACTATATGTCAGTCGAGCTATAAGTGCAGGCATCTCAACTGTTCCGCTATTGAATCGTTTTAATAATCAAATTACATCGGTACTCTCTGGACTAACGGTAACAGCTGTTCCGCTTATCGCCATATATATTTTTGATCAAAACAAAAAGAGATTGGTTTTCGCTTTGACAAATAAACAATAAGCACATAACAAATCAGTGGAGTCAATAAATTACCCTGCGGGCAATTCATTGACTCATTTTAACCGTTATATCCAAGAGTTCAACTTGAGATAGCTAGGTTTATTGC
>WGDE01000025.1 GCA_015493385.1 Phycisphaerae bacterium | reverse complement strand
GTGTAAGACAAGTACAAATGGAATTAGAAAAGCTTTTACGCTAATTGAATTGTTGGTTGTAATATCTATTATTGCTCTGTTGATGGCTATTATGATGCCTGCGCTTGGTAGGGCTAGAGATGCTGCTAAAAGAGTCATCTGTGGATCGAATCAAAAACAATTGGCTGAAGCGGTATATACATACTCTACGGAAAATGGGCAATTACCTTGGTATGGTCTTGTTCATGACCCTAGTAACGGTCATATGGGTAATGAGGAGATGTGGTTGAAGTTGGCAGATAGCTATTGGTTCAATACCATTGCTGAGTATATGGGGTCAGATGTTGAGCTTGATTATGCTAAGAAAATTGATGACAAAACAGCTAAAGTAAGAGTCTGTCCATCTTCTAGAAAAGGCGATCGAGATCCATTGGAGAATTTCCATGGCACTGGTAAAGGTCTTATGAGGTCATGCTACGTTGGTGTTCCTTATGGTAACTATCCAAATGCCCCTTTCAACTATCACTACAAAGGAGACGTAGCTGGATATATGTCTGGAAATGCTGTAGCTAATACACCAGTGCGTTTTTCTAAGATAAAAAATCCGACAGAGTGGGTAATGCTCTTAGATACCCAGAAAGGGCTGTGTTATAGTCCTGTTGGAAATGAGAGTTGGGGACTTACTCGTGATGCAAATGGCGATGGTGTAGTTGACAGTGGTAATGCTACGATGGAGACAGACCACCTAGCTTACAACGGCGCGCATCCTTTTATTCATAGTGATGGTATGAATATCGCATTGTGTGATGGTCACGTTGAGTACATGAAAGCTAAGAAGATTTGGGCTTGGGATAAGAAACACCGTACTATGGAGCACAGATACTGGAGACAGTAATAAGAACAGATATTTAATGTCGAATAAAACTTAAAAGACATAACTATAGATAGGAGTAAAGATGATGATAAGAAATTTAAGAAAAGGTAGGTGTACAATGCAAGTAACTAAAAAGGTCTTGTTAGTATTATCGGTAATGGTGTTTGCAACGGCTGCTTGGGCTAATCAGGCCACACCTTTACCAGTAGAATTTAATGGTGAATCTGTAGCTCCAGTAGTCGGGTGGTATCTTCATGAGAATGTTACTAATACTGATCCTGCTGGTGATAATTATGGTAGGTTGAGGGTCTATCCTCTGACAGACAGTGGAAAACACGGTCTTGATTTTGCTATGCCATACCAAATTTTCTATTGTAACCCTGATTCATACAATAATGGTGCTTGCCAGTGGACTCAGGCAGAGGTTGATGCTAAAGTTCTTAACTATCTTGACGAAGCTAGTGCAGCAGGCGTTAAGCTATTAATTGACCTTAAAGATTTCGACATAATTAAGAACAATTTGCCAGAGTTGGCACGTCGTGTTAATTTGGTTAAGGATAATCCTGCAGTGATGGGATATTATCTTTCTGACGAGCCAGGAATGCAAACAGGCTGTCCAAGTGCGGCTCAGTTGAAGGCTGCTTATGACACAATTAAAGCTAACGATCCAGACCACCCAGTTTACGGTGTTGCTACTGAGGCTGTTATGGCTCCAAACACATATAACTACTTAGAATCGTTCGATGTTTTCTATCGTGATATTTATCCAATTACCAACACTATGAGTGGTGATGATCTTGCTGTTAATTATACAGCGTTGATTGAGAAGGATGTTGCTGACATTGCAGCTGCTACATCTGGGCGTGTCTATAAACTAAACTACTCAATCTTGCGTCAAGCGTTTGATAGAGAAGCTCACAATGGCAAGATTTATCCAACGGCACTTCAGTATCGCTACTTAGTTTATGCACCAATTTCAGTTGGTGTAGCAGGCGATGTTGCAACGTTTATGTTTAGTGGATATAGCTTTGAAGATAATGCTCCTAGTGACACTTACCGTGAAGATATTGTGTATCCTACATTGGATGAATACTTGAGAATCCGCGACCTTCTGGCTCAAGGTTCTGCTGGTTTGACTGCAACTTCAACAGTTGGTGATGTTGATTTCATCGCTGGTGAGGATCTTGATAAGGTAACTTATGTATTCTGTGGTAGTAGCAGTGATGCAGTTTTAATCGCTGTAAACAATACTAACGGTCCTTTGAGCAATGTAGACTTCCACCTAACAGGACTAGATTCTGCTATTACAAAAGCTTACAACGTTAGCGAAGATAGCACTCTTGATTTCTTCTATGGCACTTTCCAAGATAGTTTTGATGAAGGATATCAGGTTAAGATCTACCGTTTCAGAGATTGGGATTGGGCTAACGTACCAATGGATTGTACAGCTGCTAAAGAAAAGGGCTATACTCTTTCTGCTGACGTAAATGGCGATTGCTATGTTAACCTAGCAGACTTCGCAATTATTGCAACTGATTGGTTGGTTGATTGTAGCCAAGTTCCTTTCGATATTAATTGTGGTGGGGATACACCTTGGTTCAACTAAAAACTTATATACTCACGAAAGAGTATGATTAAGTATTAGTAAAATACATAATCCAAAATGCACCGGTTATTTTATGATTTCCGGTGCATTTTTTTTGCCCATTATTAATGTTGTGTCTTGAAGACTTCTACGTTGCTATTAATATAAAAAACTTTATCACTCAGGTTAAATGTAGTATATTCTAATTTGTTGCCTATGCGTGTTAATACAATTTATCAAAAAGGAATTAAGTATGAGATTCAAACGTAGCCTAGCTGTCATTTTTATCACTAGTATTTTTATCCTCGTAGGAGCTTATAAGGTCAATGCCAACTCTAATAAGGTTGCTCGTAAATCTGTACCATCTACACATACATGGCACAACTCTCTTGCTCCAAAAGGAGATAGAAGTTTTGATTTAAAGCTAACTAGCAATGGCAAAGCCGCATTCTCAATTCTTATTCCTGATAACGCAAATTCTATTGATAAAAAAGCAGCACAGCTTCTTGTGCAGGCTTTGGAGCTTGGTAGTAATGTTGAATTTAAAGTCATTAGCGATTCTCAATACGACAAAGGTAATGTTATTAGTATTGGCGAAACTAAGCTATACAAGGTATCAGGGTTAAAGCCGAGTATTGATTTGGACTTAGAGGGCTATTCAATAGATGCCAAAGATGGCAACCTATTTCTTACTGGTGGCTCTCGCCGGGGCTCTATAAGCGCAGCTATTGCGTTGATAGAGGAAGACCTTGGCGGTCGTCTCTATTCACATCAAGAAGGCTTGAAAATGCCAAAGCTCTCGGCAACAGAAAAAGTCGTACTACGCGAATATGTTCCAATATTTAAAGTGCGTACTATGTTCCAATATGAGTCGTTCTATGAAGATTACCAACTCTTCAATAGAGTTGGTGCTCTAAGAGCGAAGTTTAGTTATATAAGAGATGACTGGGGAGGAAATAGTAAACTTCCTGAAGAATGGTTTGTGCATACTTTTGATAGACTTTTGCCTAATGAAAAGTATTTTGAGACTCATCCTGAATATTTTGCCCTTATAGATGGCAAACGAAAACCTCAAGGTCATGGCGGTGGAGCTCAGTTTTGCCTTACAAATAAAGAAGCACGCCAAATAGTCTTGGCGAAGGTTTTATCTGAGCTCAAAACTTTATATCCAAGTTACAAACTTTTTGATGTTTCAGCTAATGACACTCACCATAGTTTCTGTGAGTGCGATAAATGTATGGCAATTCAAAATAGAGAGGGAAGTGCTAGTGGTCCTCTTCTTGATTTCGTCAATTATATTGCAGATGAGGTCAATAAAATTTATCCAGATGTTAGTATCACTACTATGGCATATCTGGAAACAAATAAGCCACCAAAAAATATTCGCCCAAGTAAGAATGTAATTATTCGTCTTGCCAATGATACTGCTTCTGTCCCGTACCCGATGTTTTACCTTGAGGAAAGCGATGTATTTTATCCAAACATGAAAAATTGGCTCAAGCTTGGTTCCAAAGTTATGATTTGGGATTATGTTGTAGATTATAAAGCTTGGCCAATGCCTCGTCCAAACCTTGAAGTTATTGATCACAACATAAACACCTACGCGAAAAACGGAATCTATGGTTTGTTCTTGCAGAGTAGCCATTATGGCGTTGGAGAAAATCAAGGCAAACTTAGGGCATGGGTTT
>WGDE01000024.1 GCA_015493385.1 Phycisphaerae bacterium | reverse complement strand
CTGTTAATGAACCAAAATAGTGAGACAGACAAGACTCCCTCGTCTGTCTCACTTTATTTAATCAATTATGAATCTACACAAAGAACAACAACAAAACTTATAACGGCATTGACCAAGGAGTGTCACAACCAGAAACGCCCGGATCAATACAGTCTAGCCATTGACCAGCCATATCTTGAAGGTCTTGCAAGTCTACCTTACAGTCTCCATTGATATCGCCTTTTAAGTAACCTAATTCTTTAGCTCCGCTACAATCAGTTGGAACTCCATCAATCCAGACTTTGATATAATCAAGGTCATAGTTAGAACCAGTCTCAGAACCAGAAGTAACACCAGGATTACCGAAACTTATACTCTCACCGAAAACTCCAGTGGTTCCATTTACACTAGCATAAACAGCTTCGCCATCAACATACAACCTTGCCATTCTATTGCCGCTTCTATCATTGTAAACCTTCAACTTGTAGTCATGCCAATCATTATCAATGACTGCTCCATCGCCCCAACCACTAGTTGCGATATGAGCCTTCAGACCGCCTGTTGTATTATCATAATAAAGAGAAGCTGTCCAAACTCCGCCTAGGTCATCACCTAAACCATCTGGCTCATTAATTGCTAGACTAAAGATGCCTGCGTTAGATGGATCATTGAAGACGTAATCATTAACTCTCATTCTCCAACCAATTGTGTAGCCATTCTCTATAGCAGCATCTGGAAGTACAGAAGACACGTCATCAATTGAGTAGTAAAGGTTGTCGCCAACATGATTAGTATCCATCGCATTACAGTGGAAATAATCTACCTCGTTATCCATACCTTCATTATCAAACGCCATGTACTCATCGATATCCTGAGCACTTGAACCAGCCCAGTGTCTTGCAAAATCGAAAGTGTTACCTTGGTAAGTACAAACAGCATCAGCATCCAAGAACTCAATCATATCCTTTTTAGCGTTAGATCTTTGCTCTGGGTCAACAACATTATCATACGCATCTGCTACAGTGAACGGTAGATTAACTCCGCCAGAATAGCTTGCCAAAATACCAGACTCATTTTCGCAATCAGTATGAGCATACAGACCAGTACGCATATAGTCTAGATCCCAATCAACTATAGTAGACTTCTCATCTACAGCACTAAAGTTACCAAATTCGAAGTAAGTTAAATTTGGGACATCTTCGTTATTAGCGTGGAACCATTCTGCATCTTCCCAGTTACCACCGCAGATATATTTACCATTAACATACAGCAAAGCGGTACGATCTTCATTGGCACTTGGACGGGCTGTGACAACTACCTTACAGTCGTACCAAACATTAGGCTCTATAACAAAACCACCTTCAAGTGGAGTTGTTTCCTCATTAACGAATGGTGTATACCCAGTACCATCGCTCATACCACTGTACCAACTACCATAACCACGGCTGAACTTCATAACTTTGGCAGGATCACCATTTTCATCGTATGTTTCCTGAATGCCAAGAATCCAGTAATGACCAGTTAAACCATAGTCCGGATTTCCTTCGCCCTCGCGTCTAGCGTAGTGGTCGCCTGGTTCTTTTATAGCTAGAGACCAGTAGGACGCACCGTAATAATCATCTGGGTTAGAAGACGCTTTATGAACCATTCTATCGAATCTGAATCTCCACTCTACTGCATAAGGGTGATCAACGTCTATGTTACCAAAGTACTTTGCAAATGCCTCATCAGCATCAGCTCTGTTGTACTCTGCGTATCTGTGGTTATAAGTAGTGAAGTATCTGTTTGTACCAACGGCAGGCTCAGTAGCACCACTCATTGCAATATGTTGATACCATGCACCATTGTCGTAAACCATCGAGTCATCATACCATTTAGTACGATAGCCACTCCAAGACCAGATTTCCATCATAGCTGTTGTTGTACCATCGCTAAGGTGGAACGAACCCTCTGCTCCAACTCTATCGTAAGGATCGCAGGTGTCTGGAGCACCAATCAATGAAGGAGCACCAAATGTTCCTAGCATTTCATCGTTAGGGCCACCTTCCCATGCTGCTGTAGCTCCATCAACTGGCTCTGCAGTGTTTAGACTAGTAATTTTAACCCAATCTAGATCGTAATCAACAAGTGCTGTGTTTGGATCGCCAGCATCGCCGCTGTTGTAGTTACCAAACTCTAATGACTCGCCTGGTGAAACAGTGACGGCACTATATGTGCTTGAACCGCTACGAACGCTGTCAACATAAAGAGATGTCGTACGATCATCATTCATTGGAATAAGTGGCCATGGATAAGGCGCATCGTAATCAAGCTTTTGTAGACCATTCCAAGGCCATACTTTCATAGTGTATGTATGCCAATTCTCTGGATCTGTTATTTCAATTGGTTGGCATGTTGCATTTGGATTTTCAGGGTCATAATCAGGCTGACCAGCTAGCTTAGCATAAACTTTACCATCACTTGCTATCTCAATAGCAAACTCTTGGATACCACCTGGATCTTTCCCATAAGTTCCTTCCGTACGTGAAGAAACTACATTGTCACTATCCGGCTCATTGAAACGCAAGAAGAAAATCTTTGCCGTGTTAGGGTCATTTGGAATGAAACGTTGGTAGTTGTTTATACGGAGACGACACTCAATTGTATAAGCAACACCAAAGTCAATATTAATACCACTAAGAGCAGCTTCGTCCATTGTGTAATAGCTAGCACTTGGAGCTGTTGTATAGTTGGTATTATCTGTGTGAAGGTAAGAGATACCATCCTCTTGCCCTAAAGTTCTTACAAGCCCATCACCGTTAGTGCTATGACTAAACTCTGATACGCCACTACCTACAACAGTTGAACCTGTTGTCTCTGGCAAGCTTGTTGCGTCATATTTGACCAATTCGCCCGCACTGGCAACGCCAGCCAAGCCGATCAAGACCAAGCAACAAACCGCGATTGCGATAATATTTTTACCCATCTGTGTACCTCCGTTCGAATAATTATACGTGTTTATTTTCATCACTGTACTCCATTAATCACAATATATTATGCACCCAAGAAGGTTCCAATCCCCACTCAAGTGCCCCAATTTTCGCTTAACACATATTTGTATACGACAATCTTCCAGCAAAGTGCCTATCAAAAACTAGAAAATCACCCAATACAGGCTACACATCGACTATCGACCTTCAGAATTTTACCACAAGCCCTTTTTAAAATCATCAAAAAAAAAAATATTTTGCCCAAACCCACAGCATGCACTCGAGATTTTAATTTCTATGACAAGCATAAATACTTAAAAATACGCATTTTATGCAGGCTTTAGTGACCTATACAAATTAATTCTTTTCCTTGCAAATCGATAAATATTTTAATAAAAAAAGATGCCACAAATCCAATCTGATTTATGGCATCTTTATCCAATATTATCGGGCTCAAACTGAGCTAATATCTAGCTAGCCTGCTCAATAGCAACCGCAACAGCCACTGATGCACCAACCATAGGGTTGTTTCCCATACCGATTAGTCCCATCATCTCAACATGAGCCGGAACAGAAGAAGAACCGGCAAACTGAGCGTCTGAGTGCATTCTTCCCATCGTGTCTGTCATACCGTAAGATGCAGGACCCGCTGCCATGTTATCTGGGTGAAGCGTTCTTCCAGTTCCGCCACCACTAGCCACTGAGAAATACTTCTTGCCAGCAAGGATACATTCCTTCTTATACGTACCAGCAACTGGATGTTGAAAACGTGTCGGATTGGTTGAGTTACCAGTGATAGATACATCAACACCCTCATGGTGATTGATTGCAACGCCTTCGCGTACATCATCCGCACCAAAACAGCGAACTTCACCACGTTCTCCGTCAGAGTAGCGTTTTTCGCTAACTATAGTTAATTTGCCAGTAGCATAATCAAATTTAGTTACAACGTGAGTAAAGCCGTTTATCCTAGCGATGATATGTGCTGCGTCTTTTCCAAGCCCATTTAAAATAACTCTCAGCGGGTGCTTTCTTGCTTTATTAGCATATTTCGCAACGCCAATTGCCCCTTCAGCCGCAGCAAAAGATTCATGACCTGCGATGAGTGCAAAACAGTTTGTCTCTTCTCTTAGTAGCATAGAAGCCAAATTACCATGACCAATACCTACTTTTCTGTCATCTGCAACAGAACCTGGAATACAAAAGGCCTGAAGACCCTCTCCCAAAGTTGCTGCAATATCTACCGCTACAGTTTCACCCTTCTTAATCGCCATAGCAGCGCCAGTAATATATGCCCAGCAAGCATTCTCAAAGCAAATAGGCTGAACATCCTTTACGACTTGGTAAATATCCAAGCCCTTATCCTTGCAGATTTTCTCTGCTTCTTCAATGGAACCAATATCGTACTTCGCCAAAGCAGCGTTGACTGTATCGATTCTTCTTTCATATCCTTCAAAAAGTGCCATTTCTTAGGCCTCCTTACTTATGTCTTGGATCAATAGTTTCAACTGCATCATCAAATCTTCCATAGGTTCCAGATGCCTTCTCAAGCGCTTCGTTAGCGTCAACACCATTCTTTATCATATCCATCATAATGCCAAGCTGGACAAATTTGTATCCGATGATTTCTTTATCTGCGTCAAGGGCGATTTCTCTAACATAACCCTCAGCCATCTCTAGATATCTAGCACCTTTAGCACTTGTTCCGTACATCGTACCGGTTACACTGCGCAGACCCTTGCCGAGATCTTCAAGACCAGCACCAATTGGAAGGCCACCCTCAGAGAAGGCTGTTTGGCTACGACCGTAAACTATCTGCAAGAAAAGCTCCCTCATAGCAACATTAATCGCATCACAAACAAGGTCTGTGTTGAGAGCTTCAAGGATTGTCTTACCTGGTAAGATTTCAGATGCCATCGCAGCTGAGTGAGTCATACCAGTACAACCGAGTGTCTCAACTAGAGCCTCTTCGATAATGCCGTCTTTGATGTTTAGTGTCAGCTTACAAGCACCCTGCTGTGGCGCACACCAACCAACACCATGTGTAAGACCAGAAACATCCTTAACTTCCTTAACCTGATCCCATTTACCTTCTTGAGGGATGGGAGCAGGACCGTTTTTAGGCCCCTTTGCAATGCAAAGCATACCTTCAACTTCTGGGGTAAAATTCATTTATAAATCTCCTTATTTTACCGTTTATACGTACATACTCTTAGAAATCTTATTTATCTACTAATTGTAGTAGTCTACGAGAGTAGCTCTAATAATTGCTTTTGAGTAGCAAGTAGAAAATTTTGTCCTCCGGCAAGGAAGACAAATCAGCCTTATTTGTAAATAAGGTGGCTTTTGTCTGACGTAGTCCGGCGACAAAAAGGTTCGCTTGTATGCCAAAATGAATTCTTAGAGGTTCCCTCTAGCAAACTCAAGGCATAGTAACGATTTTGAGAGAAAAAGCAACTTAAAAAGGTGTTAACTATTTTGTGGTAGAATCACGGTCATTCTAGGATTTATGAATCTCAAGCGTTAATTGGTACGCACCTGCGTTCCAGACTCACCACCCCTTCATTATTCATGTTCTTGATATTAAAATATTTTTTATTTCTTAGAGTCTTTTGTGTTTAGTAAATGTATTTGAGCTGATTTTCTATTGAACGGCGGCGAAACGATTGCAAAATATGTGTTAGCTGATATATTGTGCAGGTTGATTATCGAAGAAATTATGCAATACGCTCAAACGCTGCTAAAGGCTTTAAGTATATGAGAAACTCAAAAACACTACTGCGTTCACCCTTCGCTTGGTATGGCGGCAAGGCTTACTACGCAAACTGGATAATCAACAACTTTCCCCACCATAGGGTGTTTATAGAGCCATTTGGCGGCGCGGCGAATATACTCTTACGCAAACCGATTAGCCAAGTAGAGGTTTTTAACGACCTAGACAGTAGGCTGGTAAACTTCTTCACAGTCCTGCGCGAGAGAGAATTATTTGAGCAGCTAATCATAAAGATGGAGCTGACCCCCTACAGCCGAGAAATATTCAGCGAACTAGCACATCAGGAAGAACCGAGCGAACCAGTAGAACGGGCTTGGTGGTTTTTGGTTAGATGCCGGCAAGCTCTTGGCGGGCTTGGAATGTCAAAACTATACACAAAGAGCTGGGCGGTTAGCCTGCGCACAAGGAGGTCTATGGCTGAGCCAGTATCAAAATATCTCTCCGCGATAGACGGGCTAGAAGGCATAGCAAAAAGATTCCAGAGCGTTTTAATTGAGAATAAACCCGCGCAGGAACTTATAAAAAAGCATGACAACGATGATGTACTCTTTTACTGCGACCCCCCATACGTTCCGGAAACTAGACACAAAAAAATGGCGGCAACCTATGCGCACGAGATGAGCATGGAGGACCACCAAGAGATGCTGGAATTGCTCAACAATGTCAAGGCAAAGGTTGTTATCAGTGGATACGATTGTAAGCTTTACGAGAAGGAGCTAAAGGGTTGGCGCAGAGAAGCTTTAGAGGCAAAATCGCTAATGTCAAACTCAGGACAAAAGCGACTAGAAGTTATATGGATGAATTTTCCAGCCGAGGATAATAAACCGCAAGAAGAACGAAAAGAGCTCTTTTAGCCACTTAGACTCGTATCTACCTCCGCCTCTTACGCGGTTTTGGCTGATGCTTCCAGCGTCTGTGAAGCCACCAATATTGAGATGGGTCTTTTCTGATTAAATTCTCCATCTCTGTGGTAAATTCCTGAGTCAGCCACTGGAGCGGATCGTCTTTATCCTTCCATTCATCTGGCGTAATAACTCGACCAACTTCAATCTCAAAGAAAAATTCGTTACCAACTCGCCTGCTCATAGCAACCGAAATTGGCATATTGTACTGAATAGCAACAAGGCCAATACTTTTGTATGTACTCGCCGGTCTACCAAAGAAGTTTGCCCAGACGCATTTCCTGCCCGCGTCTTGGTCTGCAATAAATCCAAGCGCAGCGCCTTTGCTAACAATATCACCCATGAGATTGGCGGCGCCCTTCTTATTGATAATCTTTTGCCCCTTCTTCTCGCGCACGCCGTAGAGCCAGTTGTTTATAAATTTATTGTCTAATGGGCGGGCAATACTATAAATATCAAAACCAAACATACCAAGCAAATATCCCATAATCTCAAAATTGCCATAATGGGCGGTGAGAAGTAAGATACCTTTATGTTCCTGTATTAGCCATTTTGTGTACTCCGTATTTATGTAGCGTGAATATTTGCGCCAATTATCCTTGCGCACAAGACGAGGCGTAAATAGGATATCTACTACCAACATTACCACATGTTGGAAGCTGCGCATCCCAGTTTCGTTTATCCAGTCAGAATCCTTCTCAGGAAAACTATGTCTGAGGTTTTCAGTTGCACGGTCTCTGCCACGATGATAATGTTTCCACATTAGCTTACCAAGAAAATTGGCAAACTTTAGGCTGTTTCTCACTCCAACCATATACAGCAAGAAAACCACCACACGCAGTAAGATGTACGCGAGATAGTCGGCTATTATGTTATTCTTTTTTTTCTTTCTTTTACCCATAGCGCAGCATTCTAGTATCAAATGGGCGTCTTATCAAGTGTAATAGCAATTTTGAGAAGATTCTATGGGGTAGCTATATCATTGATAAACTTGACAGTCTATCAGCTTGGATATAGAATCAAGTTCCATAAAGAACATAACTCTAAAACTTGGAGAAATAATGGACCCAGACAATAGCAATCAAGAAAATCTAAACGAAGATCAATCGCAGCCACAAAAAGAGCAAGAGACTCAGCAAGAAACTCCGCAAAAGCCAAAATTCAATTCTCTAAGCGAGATTGCTATGCCAGCAGAGGCGCAGACAATGAAAACTCCGCGTAAAAAGACCTCTATCTGGAAAATTCTCTTCGTTATCCTTTTCATCCTATCAGTAATTGGCAACGTCATTTTACTTGGAACCGTAGCATTAGTCGCAGCATTTAGTAGTGGTGGTTCGACTAATGAATTCCAAGAAGAGTCTATCATGAGCGGTTCTAAAGGCAGCAAGATTGGCGTCATTAGGATTGAGGGCGTTATCAATATGGAAACGGCAGACACTGTCATACGCCAATTAGACAAGGCGAGCAAAGATTCAAAAGTAAGCGGTATAATAATACGCACAATCACACCTGGCGGCTCTGTTGTTGCTAGTGATGAAATACATCATGCAATAACTAGATACAAAGCCGTAACAGGAAAACCAGTCATCGCATTTATGCAAGGCCTTGCCGCTAGTGGAGGATACTACACATCTGTCGCTTGTGATGAGATAATAGCCGAACCTACGACTATAACCGGCTCTATCGGTGTTATAATGCAAACATTCACACTTGAAGAACTCTTCAAGGATAAGCTTGGTATTGAGTCAGTAACTATGAAATCTGGCAGACGAAAAGATTGGCCAACAACATTCTCTAAGGTTAGCGATGAACAAAAAGAATACTTAATGAACAAGCTTATCATGCCAGCATACGATAGATTTGTAACGCTTATAGCCAAAGGTAGAGATGGGTTAAATGTAGAACAGGTAAAAGCTCTCGGCGACGGCAGTATCTACCATGCAAACGAGGCACTTAAAAACGGGCTTATAGACCAAATTGGATATATGGAAGATGCTATAAACCTAATAAGCGACTTAGCTGGCGTAAAGAATCCATACGTTTTTGAATACAAAAAAGAGTTTCGTTTCTCAAGCATACTCGGCGCAGAATCTAAAAGTAAAAGCCTAATCCAGATGAATGAAAGCGACATAAGGAACGCCCTAACGCCAAATCTTATGTATCTATGGAACGGTAACAATTAGCAGCAATTCCATTATAATATTTGGGTTACCGCCATTTAATTTATTATTTTGCCATTTGATGGGATTATCAATAATATATTTCGCGATGCGTTGATATTCGTTTTCGTTGGGGCGTATTGCAATACGCCCGTACTGCCACGAATGATTGGGATTTTGTTCGATATTTATTTTTGTTTTTTCATCTGCGGTTAACTCCCAACCTTGACGATACTTGAGTGCGCAGCATCAAACATTCTTACTCCGCCTCTATCGAGTTGGAGAACGAGTCCTTGGGTTGGGTCTACGTTGATGCATTGACCGGAGAATCTCTTGTTGTTGTACTCAAGAGTTACGCGGCGACCAAGCTGAGTGCTTAGCGATTTCCAGCGAGATATTACCGTATCACTATTACAGGCAGCATTGGCGAGCCAAATATCAAGCAAGTTTAGAATCTCTGCGGCTAGAGCGTTCCTATCAATCTCTCTTCCAGACTCACCGCAGAGGCTTGTCGCTATCTTGCCAAGCCCAGCAGAATCAAAAGCTTCTTGAGCTTGATTGCAATTGACCCCAAAACCAATCACGATATCATTTCCAATTTGCTCTATATTTTGCCGAGTTTCAACAAGTATTCCAGCCACCTTTTTACCAGAGATAAAGAGATCGTTTGGCCATTTAATACCACTCAGGATTGATGTGTTTTTATAGATGGCGTCCGCAAGGGCTACCGCGGTCGTAAGAACTACAATCTCAGAGGCGAGTTTATTTCGTTTGATAAGCACTGAACACAGCAGTGATTCGCCCTTTTTACTCTTCCACTGATTAGCTCGTCTGCCACGCCCACTAGTCTGGTCTTCAGCGAATATAGCGAGAGATTCCTCATAGTCGCCGCGGGCGTACTCCCAGGCAATATCGTTTGTGCTAGCAGTAGTATCAAACAACACTAGCTTCTTCTCTTTCTCTAAAAGAGAGCTGATTTTTTTATGGTTTAATGGAACAAACATATCGCGTCTTCTCTATTTATCCAGACCAATATCCACAGCAACTGCGCTATGGGTTATCGCTCCGATTGAGATTCTATCAACACCGCTCATGGCAATCTCACGTAAGTTATCTATCGTAATTCCGCCGCTAGCCTCAAGCAAAACCTCTCCAATCGCAAGGTCATCTCTTAGGGCAACGCATTTCTTATATTCATCTACGCTCATATTATCGAGTAGAATTATATTTACCCCAGCAATCTTCAAGACAACTCTAAGCTGCGCAATCTCATCAACTTCCACACATACAAACTTAACGCCCTCTCTAGCCTTGCTCATCTCAACAAAACGGGCAAGCTCTTTTTCGTGGTCATCTCCAAGCGCGGCAAAATGGTTATCCTTTAGCATAACCCCATCGCTTAGATTTATCCTATGATTCTCACCGCCGCCGCACCTGACTGCGTACTTCTCAAGCAACCGCCAGCCCGGAGTGGTCTTTCTGGTATCAAGAATTCTAGCCTTTGTATTCTCAACCTCTTTCACATAGCGGTTTGTCAAAGTAGCAACAGCGCTTAGCCTCTGCAAGAAATTCAGCACAACTCTCTCTGCACTTAGCATTTCTCTAAGCGGGCCTGTAATTTTAGCTATCGCATCACCTGCTTTTGCCCTATTACCATCATCAATGATAACCTCAAGAGAGAGCCTCGAATCGTAGCGTGAGAGAACCTCTCTTGCGACATCCATCCCGCAGACCACTATATCCTCACGGCTGCGCAGAGTGGTAGTCTCAAATCTATCAGCATCGATAGTTATCTCACTGGTAGGGTCGCCCCCTGCATAGTCCTCATCAACAGCCAATGTTATAAGAGCGTCAATTTTACTTATATCTAGTCGTTCTAAATCTGTCATTTCTTTGCCTTTTTAATTTTTTTAAGCCCTGGCATATCTTTCAGTTCTAGGAGTTTATCGCGCAGCTTTGCCGCCTTCTCAAAGTCTAAAGCCTCCGCACAGGCAAGCATATCTTTCTCAATCGCCGCTATCATTTCGGCAGTATCATATTCTTTTGTGTCCATAGATATTGCATCTTGAGCTATCTGTTTTGCCTTTAGCTTTTCGATAAGGCCTCGCCTGATTTCTTTCTTAACCGTCTCTGGGGTTATCCCATGCTTTTGGTTGTATTCCTTTTGAATCTTGCGCCTGCGCTGAGTTTCATCGATTGCCCTTTGCATTGAGCCTGTAACTTTATCAGCATACATCCAAACACGTGAATCAACATTTCTCGCCGCACGGCCAACCGTCTGAATAAGCGCCGTCTCGCTGCGCAGGAAGCCTTCCTTATCAGCATCAAGAATCGAAACCATCGCCACCTCTGGAAGATCAAGCCCTTCGCGCAGAAGGTTAATGCCTATTAAAATGTCAAACTCTCCTGCCCTTAGATCTCGCAAAATCTCAACCCGCTCAAGCGTATCAATCTCGCTATGGAGATATTTACATTTAAAACCCTTCGACGCAATATAGCTCGAGAGATCTTCGGCAAGCCGCTTTGTTAATACAGTAACCAAAACCCTCTGTTTTCTCTGGACGCATTTATCAATCTCGCCAAGAAGATGCTCCACTTGATCGCTAGCAGGGTGCAAAAATATCTCAGGGTCCATAAGACCGGTAGGCCGGATAATCTGTTCAACAATCTCACCCTCGCTTTGCTCTAGCTCATAATCTGCTGGCGTAGCAGAGACGAAAATGACATCCTTAATTCTTTTCTCGAACTCCTCATACCTAAGCGGTCTATTATCCATTGCGCTTGGCAATCTAAACCCATGCTCAACCAAAACTTGTTTCCTGCTCCTATCACCAGCATACATCGCTCTAATCTGAGAGATAGTGACATGTGATTCATCGATAAATAGCAAAAAGTCGTCGGGGAAATAGTCAAGAAGAGTAAACGGTTTTGCACCTCGTGGCTGGCCAGTAAGATGCGGGGCATAGTTCTCAATACCACTGCAAAAGCCAACCTCTTGAATCATTTCCATATCGTATCTAGTACGTGCTTCAAGCCGCTGCGCCTCTAGAAGCTTTCCCTCTTGGCGCAATTGACCAAGCTGATACTCAAGTTCCACTGCAATAGATTCTACCGCCGCCTCAATCCTATCTTGCGGCATAACATAATGCACCGCTGGATAGATAAAGACCTGCTCTTCATCGGCAAGAATCTCTCCGCTGGTCGGGTTTATGTATCTGATAGCTTCAATCTCATCACCAAAAAACTCAAACCGTATAGCGAAAGATTCGTATGATGGCCAAATCTCTACAACGTCGCCACGTACCCGGAATTTTCCGCGTGAGAAGTCTATATCGTTTCTATCATATTGGATATCGGCAAACGCACCGAGCATACTATTGCGGTCAACCTCATCTCCAAGAGTAACAGCAACCTTAGAGTTTTTATAATCCTCCGGACTACCAAGCCCATATATACAAGAAACACTAGATACGATTATAACGTCATCTCGTGCCATCAGATTTGTAGTAGCAGAAAGTCTGAGCCTGTCAAGGTCGTCGTTTCGGCTTGCGTCTTTTTCGATATAGATATCACGCTGGGGAATGTATGCCTCTGGCTGATAATAGTCGTAATAGCTCACAAAATACTCGACTGCATTCTCAGGGAATAGCTCTTTAATCTCTTCATAGAGCTGCGCGGCTAGAGTTTTGTTGTGCGAGATTATCAATGCAGGCTTGCCAACCTCTTTGATTACGTTTGCCATGGTAAACGTTTTGCCGCTACCTGTAACCCCCAAGAGAACTTGAGAGTGTTTGCCATTGTTTATTCCATCAACAAGGCTACGAATTGCCTGAGGCTGATCGCCTGCAGGTTCAAATTTGCTATGTATTTTAAATTTTGCCACTAGTGGATAAAACCCTAAACTCTAGACTGTATTAAAGCGAACCCTTGAGCTTTAGCGTAACCCACTCAAGAGCCTCTTCTTTGGTTGTAATCTCTTCTTCTAGTTGCAACATATACAACTCACTATAAATCTTGCCTATCTCTGGGCCCTTCTTTACGCCTAAGTTCATAATCTCATGACCATTTATCAGCGGCTCTGGGCAAAGCTCGACTCCTTCTAGAGCTTTCACTCTTTGCGCAACCTCCAAAAGAGTGTCTATTCTTTGCGTATCACCAGTGCAAATTGCAAGCTCGAGGGTGTAGAGGTTTTGGTAGTTCTCGTTTGAAAGCAATACTTTCAATTCTCCAAGAGATAAGTCTTCCTTTGTAAGAGAGTCTCTATTCTCGTAAATCCATCTTAGAGATGATAGTACCTTGCGGCTAAGTTTTAATGGCTTGAGCATCTCTGTTGCATCTTTGAGAGAAACGCTACTCAAAAATGCCGCCAATCCAAGCGTCAAATCTATCTCGCCAGATATATTAGATATAACATCAACGCCAACAGAAAAATCAGAGCTGCTCATATCTGGGAAAATTGCTACCGCTAGCCCACTCTCAACCAACAGTTCAAATCCCTTACTAGGATTCACTGAAGCGCAGACACTCTCAATCTCAGAGGCAATCCTCTCTCCGCTTATCTGGGTAATCTTATACGATTGTTTCTTTAGCTGCTGCCAGGTTGCATCTTCAATCTCAAAATTAAGCTGCGCACTAAACCGAACGGCTCTTAGCATACGAAGATAATCTTCGCTAAATCGAAGCTCTGATTCTCCGATAGTTCTAATGCACCTTTTCGTGAGGTCTAACCTGCCATCAACATAATCTATTACTTTGGCATCTTTTAGATCGTAAAACATCCCGTTTATTGTGAAGTCTCTGCGCAGTGCATCTTCTTTGGCATCCGCAAACTCAATCTTACCAGGTCTGCGGCCATCGACATACCCGCTCTCGCTACGGAAGGTGGCAACCTCAACCTGCACATCACCGACCATAACCATGATAACACCAAACTGCGCACCAACCTCTATTGTTCTACTAAACATACCAGAGACAACCTCTGGCGATGCGTTTGTCGCAATATCGTAATCCTTCGGCTCTCTCTCAAGAAGCATATCACGCACACAACCACCGGCAAACAAAGCTAAGTAGCCATTAGAGTTTATAGTATTAACAACTTCGATTGCCGCATTTTTAAGATTCATGATTCTCTTGTTCCAATTCGGTTTCGGTTGCAGGGTTTAGCATCAGGAATGTCTCTGCCATAGACCCCCATTCTCTGCGGTCTACAACCTCTAGATCGCCGTATCTCTCAAGCAAGTGCGCCCTTTTATGTGTGCGCACAAGGACAAGCCCACCTTCTCTTACTTGCTCGTTTAACACCAAGAGCCCTTTGCCCAAACGTGAGTTTAGAGCAGTATCGTAGCTCATAGGATATGGTGGGTCGTAGAAAACAATATCATACTTTGGAGAATCAAACTCTCGAGGTGCGCCAGCTTTAAAAGCATTAGCACGAACAACATTGCTACGGTCTTGGAAGCGTGCCTTCTCAATATTGCGATTAAGAAGCTCTACAACATTTCTACTAAGCTCAACAAAAGTAACACTTTTCGCTCCACGGCTAAGCGCTTCGAGCCCGAACGAGCCGGTACCGCAAAATACGTCAGCCACAATACAATCTTTGGGCATATCGTATTTGTAGATGATACTAAATATTGATTCTTTAACCCTATCGGTAATCGGTCTCGTATCGTTACCTTTTGGGCTAATAATATTCATACCTCTAGCTGTACCTGCAATTATCCGCATAAATTCCTCAATTAATTCTCACGAGAACTTCAAAACATTTAACAATTTCATTTAGGAAAGAATCGGCTCAAGACCAAGGTCTCTAACCATTTGCATATCCTCTTTGACACTGCGCCCTGCTGTTGTCAGATAGTTACCGCTCATCAAGGCAGTCGCCCCTGCATGGAACATCCAGCTTTGAGAGTCTCTCAAATTTAAGAGCCTACCACCTGCAACCTTTATCTGAGAATTTGGCAGGGCAAATCTATAAACAGCAATCAGCGTTAATATTTCCATCGGGCTAAGCGGGGCAACATTCTCAAGCGGAGTGCCATCTATTGGATGAAGAAAATTCATCGGAACCATATCAACTCCAAGCTCGCGCAGCGCTATCGCCATGTCTACTCTATCCGAATCCGATTCGCCAACACCAAACACTCCACCAGCACAGACTCCCATACCAGCTTCAAGCGAGTTCTTTATCGTATCAACCCTGTCCTGAAACGAGTGCGTACCAACGATACTGCTAAAATGTTTTTCGCTCGTCTCAAGGTTGTGGTTGTATCTAGAGACTCCAGCCTGCGCCAATCTTTCAGCTTGGCTCTTATCCAAGATTCCAAGCGATGCGCAAATCTCTAAGCCATACTCACTTCGTATGCGTTTGATAAGTACTGTGATTTTTTCAAGCTCATCATCACTTACGCTCTGGCCGCTACTAACTATTCCCAGAGTTGGGACTCCATTATCTTTAGCCTCTTTGGCTGCGGCTAGAATATCCTCATCGCTAGTATAGCTTGCCTTTGTGATGTGCGTTTTGTATCGCGCAGACTGCGCACAGAATTTACAATCCTCACTGCAACCGCCAAGCCTACCAGGGACAATTGAGCAAACCTTGATTTTTTTACCAAAATTCTTCTCTCTGATACGATTTGCATAGTACAACAGATCCCAATTGTCGAGCTTGGAAATCTCGTAAATCTCTAGTAGTTGGTCTCTATCTAAGAGATCTCCAGAGATTACCTGCTGAGCGTATTGTTCAATCTTGGAATTCATACAAGTCTTTCCACACAAGGTTTCAACATATTTAAGCAGTTTAAAGTACCAAGCAAATAGCTTTTTTGCAATCTAAAACTTGCACCTACAAACCGCTTAGAATCGAAAATAACGGCTAGAGGAACTATGGAACTCGCAGCAAAAAGACATTGCAAGTCTCTAATTTATAGCAGAAAGTCCGCCTTAAAATACAGCACTTCCATATTTTACAGTATTCAATCTCTAATTTTACTCTGAATTAACCATAAACTCTTGACTCAAATCAACTAATCGCTATTCTATAGGTTCTCTTGCGCACGAGGATAAAGATTCCCGAAAAGATTCCTATTGGGCAAGCTGGCAAGATTACAGACTTAAAAAATTATGAAGTAATAGCTTCGAACATTGATATGGAGACCCTGCAAAATGGCACTTAAAATCTGGCTAGATGGCAAGCTAGTTGACAAAAAAGACGCTACAGTATCTGTTTTTGACCATGGACTTCTCTACGGAGATGGTGTCTTTGAGGGTATTCGTATATACAGTGGAAAAGTGTTTATGCAGAAAGAACATCTCTTGCGCCTTTGGGAATCGGCAAAAGCACTGCGTTTGGAAATCCCTATCTCTATAGAAGAGATGGGCGAAGCAATCGATGAGACTGTTAAAGCAAACAACCTCACAAACGGATACATTCGTCTTATCGTTACTAGAGGCACTGGAACGCTAGGCTTGAATCCATTCACCTGCGCAAAGCCATCAATAATAATAATCGCAGACAACATCAAGCTCTATCCGCAGGAATTGTACGATAATGGCATGAAGATAATCAGCTCATCTATAGTGCGCAACCACCCATTATCTTTGCCTCCGCAGATCAAGAGCCTAAACTATCTCAACAATATCCTAGCAAAAATCGAAGCAATCGACGCTGGTGTTCTTGAGGCGGTTATGTTTAACCATGAAGGTTTTGTAGCCGAGGCAACCGGAGACAACATATTTATCATCAAAAACGAGATAATATACACTCCGCCCGTTCAGTCTGGTTCACTGCAGGGAATTACAAGAGATGCTGTAATGAAGATAGCAAAAAAGGAAGGCTTTAAGGTGATCGAGCAAAACCTAACTCGCTTCGACCTATACACAGCAGACGAATTCTTCCTCACCGGAACCGCCGCAGAGGTCATCGGTATCACAGAGATAGACGGTAGAGTTATCGGCAACGCAAAACCAGGTAGAATAACCAAACTCCTAAAAGACAAATTCTTCGAATTTGCAAACGGGTAAGATTGCGAATTACAAAAACATCATAAACAACGGGATTGTCGCTATTGATACTATTGTTGTAATTATTGCAGCTTGAGATGTGTACTCTTGGCATCCGCCGTAACGCTGCGCCATTACTATTGAGGTTACGCTTGCTGGCATTATGGCTACAACAAAACAAACATTGTACGCCATCTCTGAGAGCGGCAGTGTCTTTAAGATTGCTATGTAGATAAGCGGTATAAGAATATTCCTACAAAAAACAAGATAGATAACTCGCTTGGTAATCTTGAGGAAATTCACACCGTAGAGGGTTGCACCAATCATAAGTAGAATCGATGGGACTGCAGCATTACCGAGTGAGCGTGAAATATTCACAAGAGACTCTGGAATAAATCTGGACAAACCAGTCGCTACTAGAATAATGGTAACGACTAAAGTTATTAACATAGGAGTTGCTAAATTTTTGATACTTGAATAGAAACTCTGCTTATCCTCCCCGCGCAGAACAGCAACTCCAATCGTCCAAAAACCGATTGCCGAGCCAATGTTCAACAAGAGTAATATCGAGATTGCATAATCACCCCAGAGATTTCGCACCATAACCAATGGCAAGAATCCATAGTTATTAACAATCATGATAAACAAGAATATTTTGCGTATATCCCTGCTCCAGCGGTTTGTGAATTTTAGCAATACTAAACCAATGGCAAAACCGACCGCCATAAACCCAAAACCTATAAACGGCAAAATCCACAATTCACGCAGGCTATTCGCATCCTGCTGTGATACAATCGAAGAGAATACCAAGAATGGAAACAGAATATCTATAATAAGTTTTGACCAACGAGTGATATCTTCTTTATTTATATACCCTATCTTTCTAGCAAATATCCCAAGCGCAAATATTGAGAATATCTCCAAGATAGAAGTGATGATTTCGCTAAGCATAGTTTCTCTCTAAGAATGAATTAAAAGTGTTATTGGCTTTTCGCCCACTCATACGCTTCTTTTAACACTTTTATGTTCATTGGAATAAGCTTAGGCTTGGCGACAAATGTTTCTTCTATCGCACGCTCAAAACTCTCGTCAGATAGGTTCGTGTTTCCAACTGCCATAAGAACGCCAATCATTACAGTGTTGGCCGCCCTTTCGCTACCAAACTTCTTTGCAATCTCCACAGCCGGAACTCCAATAGCCTTTACGCCGCGTGGCATTTTATAATCGCCAATAACAGAATCATAGATTATTATTCCGCCACGCCTAACATCACCTGCAAATTTATCTAAACTTGCCCTGTTGGTTGCCATCAAAATATCAGTCTTATCAATCACAGGAGTACTTAGCTGCCTACCTGAAATCTTCACCGCGCAGTTAGAAGTGCCGCCCCTTTGTTCTGGGCCGTACGATGGATACCAAGAAACAAACCTACCATCAACACAACCAGCCTTGGCAAGCATAAGCCCCATACTCAAAACACCCTGCCCTCCAAATCCGCTGAATTTAACTTCTAAATCCTTAAAGTTCTCATCAATCTGCGCATCCTTGTTGCCGTAGGTAGATAGGCTAAAGAGTGAGTCAAGTTTATCCTTAGAAAAACAACTATCTTCTCTGTAAAATGGTTTGGCGTCCTGAGATTTATCACGCAAAAGACCAAGCGGAAATTCTTTTTCCATCAGCGTATTTAAAAACTCAGTGTTAGCTTTAGAGTTTCCAGAGACAACTGTTGGGCAAGGCGAGAGAATCTCAACAAATGCATAGCCTTTCGCATCACGCTGTATCTCAAGTGCCTTGTATATTGCTTTTTTAGCCCTGCGAATCTTTGAGATATCAGAGACTGAAACACGCTCAATATAGACAGGAGCATCCAAAGTATTCACAATCTCACACATATGTAGCGGGAAGCCTGTCGCATCAGAGTCGCGTCCGTCAAGGGTTGTAGAAGTAACCTCACCAACCAAAGTCGTAGGCGCCATCTGTCCGCCAGTCATACCGTAGACACTATTATTGACAAATATCACCGCAATCTTCTCGCCGCGGTTAGCAGCCTGCATTGTTTCGTTTAAGCCGATAGAAGCTAAATCGCCATCTCCCTGATAAGAAACAATAACGGATTTGTCTTCCGCACGGCTTATACCTGTCGCCACAGCAGGAGCTCTACCGTGGGCAACTTGAATATTACCACAATCAAAATAGTAATACGCAAAAACAGAACACCCAACCGGCGAAATCATAATCGTGCGATCTTCAATCCCCAAATCAACCATAGCTTCGGCGATTAGTTTATGAATAACACCATGCCCACAGCCTGGACAATAGTGAGTCGCTTTTGTGACTGCGCCACCTTTGCGCGAGAAATCTTTGTATAAACCGTCTAATCTTCCTATGATCTTCTCAGCCATACTACACCAAACCTTATCAAGAATAATTATCTCCGTGCAATATATTTGCCTAGAGTTTTTTTTCAGAATACCTGTGCTACTAAAAAATATCTTACGAGCGGATGCCTACAATCTTTTGGTAAACCTGCTCTTGGGTAATGAGATTACCACCAAGTCTATTTACTAGATAAACATCACGCTTACATTCAATCGCTAATTTAACATCCGCCTGCATCTGACCATTACTCATCTCGACACAGATAAACTTGCAATATCTATCCGCAATCTCGTTGAGCCTTTGCTTTGGGAATGGAAAGAGAGTTTTCAATCTAAAGAGACCAACCTTCAAACCGTTTCTGCGCGAACGATTCACGGCAGAGCGTGCGATTCTGCTGCTAATCCCGTATGAAACTAGAATAATCTCAGCATCATCGGTCATATACTCTTCATAATCAACCTCGTTTGCCTCAACAAGAGCGTACTTCTCTTGAATTGTATAGTTAAACTTTTCAAGCTGGTTGAAATCTAGAAAGATAGAAGTTATCAGATTATCTTTAGTCTCCTTATTTCCACTAACCGCCCAAGACGTATCAACTTTAGGCTCTATCGCAACATCTGGAAACTTGAGAGGCTCTGCCATCTGACCAAGCACTCCATCCGAGAGGATTACCACAGGGTTCTTATATTTCTGCGAAACCTCAAAAGCCCTATATGTGAAATCGCACATCTCCTGAACGCTTGCAGGTGCAAACACGATATTTCTATAGTTACCATGCCCGCCGCCTTTGACTATCTGGTTATAATCGCCCTGTTCGGGGCCAATATTACCAAGTCCAGGACCTGCTCTCATTACATCTACTATAACCGCAGGAAGCTGCGCACCTGCTAGGTAGGAGATTCCCTCCTGCTTGAGGCTAATTCCAGGACCGCTCGAAGCTGTCATAACCCGATGCCCCGTCGCAGCGCCGCCGTATACCATATTAATAGCAGCCTCTTCACTTTCAGCCTGAACAAATTTTCTTCCAATCTGCCCAAAATATCTCGCTGCTTCCTGAAGAATTTCGCTAGCCGGTGTGATTGGGTAACCAAAATAACACTCACACCCAGCATACAGGGCTCCAATTACCACCGCTGTATTGCCTTTAACCAGTTGTGTTGCCATACTCTCTCCTTAGAGATAATCTTAATCTACTCTACTTTGTAGTCTTTTTTTTCTCTTGCACGTGCACCTCTAACGCCAATGGCTCAGGGCATGTGTAGTAACAATTAGCACATCCAATACAACCCTCTCCAATATATTGAGCGTAATGATAACTACTACCGTTAAACTTTTCACTCATTTCGAGAACATTCTTTGGACAGGCAGAAATACACCTGCCACAACCTTTGCATACATCTGGATGTATTAGAGGATACGGCAATTTCTTAGCGTCATCTTTATCCATACTAATCCTTAGCCTTTACTAATAATTTCGGTAAATCCTTTACAGGAGACCTGTTAGCACATAAACTCCTCAGACAATCAACTCACCCAAGAAGCGATATAACACAAAACTCATAAGCTTTGCACTATCGACTATAAAAAAACGAGCTGTTTTTTCAACATAAATATAATTGGGTAGCTCTAAAAATTTATTTTGCAGACAAGCACAGGTGATTCTTTTCCGAGCTGGTTGTCGTTTTTTAGCTACTCGCTCGTCTATCCATTAAAAACTACTCCCCGATACAAACAAAAAGGCATCTTAAAATAACTGTTGCAAAAATCTTAAAGTTACATATAATCTGTCGTTTACTCGGCTGTGGGTATGTAATTTCGTATTAACAAGACATTTATGGTACTTTTCTTCCTAGCAAGAGGAGCAGCAAATTATGACATTTACCGAACAAACAGAACTGAATCTTTTCTCAGAATCTCTACCAAGCTTAGCAGAGATTTCGCAGATTGCTGATTATGCAAATTCAAGTGAGATTAATAAAATCAATTTCGCCAACCAAGCAAAAGAGCAAATCGCCGCTGGTAAGAAGCTAGCCGGTGGTATCGCACTTAGCTTAATCGGTTTGTGGAAGGAAGCTATTGAAACACTTGAAACATGTAGCGACTCAGCAGAAAAGTTCCTTTTCTTAAGTAAATGTTACAAGGCCTTGTCTGATTTCGATAAGGCTATTAGCTCGCTAGAGAAGGCAGATAAAAACGGAAGCGATTCATTAACTATCTCACTTGAGAAAACTGCTGTCTTTATCGCGGCAAATGAGCTTGATAAAGCTCAGAGCGAAATTGATAAATGCTCTAATTTCAAGGGCATAAACGCCAATTACCACTACCATCTCGGTAGACTCCTAAACGCTCAAGGCAAATATCAAGAAGCCCTAGATTCCCTCGAAAAAGCTATCAATTTAGATGAAAACCACATTGAAGCGAAGTTCCACCTAGCCTATATACTAGATTTACGCGGCAATGATGATACCGCAATTGAGTATTATCTTGAGTTAACTAAGATTAAGCCTACTAAAATATCTATACTCCTCAATCTTGCTGTACTACTCGAAGATAGAGGAGATTTCAGCAGAGCGTACGAATATGTCAAACTCGTTCTAGAGGCTTTCCCTAACAGTGAGTGGGCAAGAATGTTCGCAAAGGATCTCGAGAGCTCAATGACAATGTTCTACGATGGAGATCAAGAAGAGCAGCAAGACAAGCAAAACAAAACACTTGAAACTCCAATCTCAGATTTCGAGCTTAGCGTAAGAAGTAGGAATTGCTTGCGTAAGATGAACATCCACACCCTTGGCGATTTGCTTAAAATCAATGAGAATGAGCTTCTCTCTTACAAAAACTTTGGTGAAACATCACTTAATGAGATCAGAGAGATTCTTGACTCAAAGAACTTGCGTCTTGGAATGAATTTTGACGATGCATCAATGGCTTCTGAGGTAGCAAAGACTAACGCCGACGGTAGCGAAGCTGATACAAGACTAGTTGATGAGCTTGAATTGTCAGTTCGTGCAAAGCGTGCTCTTGATAGGCTTGGAATCAGGACTTTCGCTGAACTAACATGCAAAACTGAAGCGGAGCTTCTAGGTTGCAAAAACTTTGGAATTACGAGTCTAACCGAAATCAAAGAAAAGCTTACAAAATATGGAATCTCACTACGTAAGCTTGAGTAAAGGCAGCCAATAACAACAATCCTTAACTTAGCTGCGCGTGGTATATGTTTAATATTAGCCCTAGAGTTTCTCAGAGATCAATTGCATGGATTTTATTCTTAAGCTTAGCTATCTCTGTATCTTCAATAGCTTTTATTAAATCTGTACTGAAAAAACAGCCGGTTAAACTAGTTGAATGTGCTTCTGCGCCACAGATTAGAGTTTTACTCAGTAGAGACCCAAAAAAATATAAAGTCACATTTGCCAATGGTTGCAGAGTTAGCTATTTCGACGAAAGAAAATATAACGGCAAACATACTTTTTTCGTAACCCTATCTAATAAGACAATACTTCTAGATGGCAAAGATGTCGGCAAAAAGTTAACCATAACACCAAGTGCCGGTTCAACATTCTCTCTTGGCGTCCTATCCTACCAAGGTAAGATAACATTCGAGGCAAACAAAGACAGACTCTACGCAATCAACACTCTTGATACAGAGTCGTATCTAGCCGGTGTCATACCGTCCGAGATGCCAGCCCATTGGGAGATGCAAGCCCTGATGAGTCAAGCAATTGCAGCTAGAACGTACAGTCTTTTCATTAAAGAAAGATTCGGTAAAAATCGTAGCTGGGACATAAGAAGCTCCCAAGCAAATCAGGTTTACCGAGGAATAAACGCACAGCACCTGCGCAGCTCTCTGGCGGTTAGAGACACTCAAGGCTTAATTCTAAGCGACCCAAAAAGCAAACAGGTAAACGGATTATTCCCCGCCTACTACTGCGCGGTATGCGGAGGGCATACAGAAAACAGCAAGTACGTATTTGGAGATGACTACGCCTGCTTGCAAGGCGTGAAATGCCCCTATTGCGAAAAAACAGCCAACAAGAAATTTCTCGACTGGCCTAAATACTCAATCTCTAAAAAGAAAGCATTCGAGAAACTCTTGAGAAAATACCCGAACCTGAGCAAACTAAAAGCCCTTTCCAAGATTATACCGATACGAACGAGTAAATATGGCAATCTAACGCGCATAACCAGATTCGAGATTTTGGGAACCAATGGTAAGAAGGATATTGTTGGCGGTGAAGATCTCAGGCTTACTCTAGACCCTACGGGACAAAAAATCAAAAGCGCCGCAACCAAAGTTGTTCTCTCTAGAAATAAGGTTATATTCAAAGATGGCAGAGGTTTTGGCCATGGGGTTGGACTATGTCAGTACGGTGCTTTGGAAATGGCACGTAAAAAATATAAATATACAGATATATTAAATTACTATTACCCAGGCTCACAAATTAAAAGGATATACTGATTTTGGATATTGGCAAGTTTGAAATATTAAAGAAAGACCAAAACTCTGGCGCTAGACTAGGTAGATTGCAAACTGCGCACGGAGAGATTAAGACCCCCGTATTTATGCCCGTCGGAACTCGCGGCAGTGTTAAAGGTATGACACCAAGACAGGTCGAAGAGACTGGTGCGCAGATAATACTTGCAAACACCTACCATATGTATCTGCGACCTGGAGTTGACAAGGTTGAAGCGCTTGGTGATTTACACAAACTTATGGCTTGGAATAAACCAATCTTAACCGACAGCGGCGGATATCAAGTATTCTCACTAAGCACATTAAATCGTATCGGAGAAGACGGGGTTGAGTTTGCCAGCCACATAGACGGCAGAAAAATATATCTTGACGCAAAAATAGCAACCGAGGTTCAAAATCGTCTCGGCGCAGACATCATAATGTGCTTTGACGAGTGTACCCCGTTTCCGTGCCCGCAAGATAGGCTCAAAAAGGCGGTAGACCGCTCGATAAGGTGGGCAAAAATTTGCAAAGAAAGCCATTCTCGTGAAGATCAATTGCTTTTTGCCATCGTCCAAGGCGGTATAGACCTCGAACTACGCAAATACTGCGCTCAAGAGATGATTAAGCTAGATTTGCCCGGATATGCGATTGGTGGGCTAAGCGTCGGTGAGGGGCACGACAATATGATTAGAACCGTAGATTACGTAGCCCCACTTCTACCCGAAAATAAACCACGCTACCTAATGGGAGTAGGATTCCCTGCCGATATAATAGCATCGGTTAGAGCTGGTGTAGATATGTTTGATTGCGTTTTACCGACCAGAAATGGCAGAAACGGATTTGCCTTCACGGACGATGGTCCTTTAAGGCTCAGAAACGCATCTCACACAGAAGACACATCTCCAATTGAGCAAGGATGCGACTGCTATTGTTGCAAGAACTTCTCACGCGGTGCTATCAGACACTTCTTTATTGTGTCTGAAATGCTAGGTCCAACCTTAGTTTCTATACATAATGTAAGATTTTTTCAAAGATTGATGGACAAAATACACAAAAACATAGAAAATGGAACCTTTGTAGATTGGGCTGATGAGAAATTGGCTAAATACGCAGAAAATGGATTATTAAAAAACTAAAATAAAGATATTGAAGGAGCATAAGATGCAGATGAATTATTGGATGTTAGCCGCTGGAGAGCATAACTCTACTGGAATTGTAAGTATGGATGAAGCAGCTGCGCAAACAAACGCAGCTACGACAACACAGGCTAACGGCAACCAACCAGAATCTTGCCCTATTACAAAGAAGAACTCTATGGGAAATCTAGTTCTCATGGGTGCTCTGATGGTTGTAATGTTCTTCTTCCTCTTCCGTGGACCTAGAAAACAACAAAAAGAAGCTCAAAAGATGAGAGCGAGCCTAGCAAAAAATGACAGAGTCAAAACTATCGGTGGAATCTTTGGCACAATCATTGAGATCAGTGACACAGAGGTAACTCTCAAGATAGACGAATCAAACAATACAAAGATGAAGATTTCTATTGCAGCAATAGCTGGCAAGGTATAATTGAGAAATTCGTCTCGTTCGACGTTTTTCTTTCGAAGTACTAGGAGTGTTAATATTTTTGGGAAGATATTATGAACAAGAACCAAACTTGGAAAAAAGTGCTAATCGTTGCATTGGTACTTATTGCAGCATTATCAATCACACCTCTGGATAAAAAACTCAAGCCAGGTCTCGACCTTGGTGGCGGTACAAGCCTTATTTATAGCATTGATACTGAAGGGATGACCGCAGATGAAATTAAGGGTGTATCAACTAAGATGGTACCAATCCTTATGCGCCGTATTGACCCTCAAGGCATGAGTAATATAATAATCAAACCTCAGGGTGATACTAGAATTGAGATTCAGCTTCCTCTAGCAAGCAAGCAAACTCGCGAGAAGAGACAGGCATATCAAAATATCCTTGACTCCATAGAATCGGAAAATATCAATCTAGCAACCATCACTAGAGCACTATCCAAGGATAACGCTACAAGAGAGAAAATCTTTGCTAAGATGGCCGGAGGGTCTCAGGAAAAGAAAACAATCCTTGAGAATCTAGCAAAAGCTTATGATGATAGAGAAGCTGCAAGAAAGCTCCGAGACAAAGCTCTCGAAGAAGAAAACTCTATCTCTAAAAAGCTTGCATCTATGCACATAGATGTAAATAGCCTAACTTCTAAACTAAGCGATTGGAGCAAGCTAGCTCCTAAGGAGTTAGAAGAGGCTGTTGAGGGTTTTGTTAATCCATCTACAGATGATAACAAGAATTTATCTGCCGAGCAGCTTAGCTCTAAGGATATGATTATAAAATATGTTAAAGCGTACAAGTCTTGGGCTGGCATTGTTAATAAGC
>WGDE01000023.1 GCA_015493385.1 Phycisphaerae bacterium | reverse complement strand
TCAGATGTGTATAAGAGACAGCTATATGCACAGTAAACCATACATGGAATGCCACTTCTTATCACTACCACTTTATGGCTTCCAAACAATTCGCATCATTAAAGAGTATTTCCATGAATAGATACTCAGCAGAATTCAATGCGTACTGGCATTTATGCTCTATCTAGAATTGCTCAAGAAAACGCATGTCGTTTTCGAATAGTAGGCGGATATCATAGATGCCATACTTGCGCATTGCTAATCTCTCAATTCCAAAACCGAATGCCCAACCTGTGTATTTCTCGCTGTCTATTCCAACAGCTTTGAATACGTTAGGGTCTACCATTCCACAACCGCCAATTTCCATCCAATTGCTCTGGCCGTTTGATTCGAAGAGAATGTCAATCTCAGCACTTGGCTCAGTAAACGGGAAAAAGCTTGGGCGGAATCGCCATTTCGTATCAGCTCCAAAGAAACTGTGGATGAATTGGTCAATAGTGGTTTTTAGATCTACCATTGTAACACCCTCATCGACCACTAAAGCCTCAATCTGGTGGAACATAAACATATGTGTGGAGTCAACAGTATCAGGGCGATACACACGACCTGGTGCAACTACTCTGATTGGTGGCTTTTCATTTTCCATAACACGAATCTGAATAGTCGACGTTTGGCTGCGCATCAGGTGAGTATCGTCAACATAGAAATTATCAATCGGGTCTCTAGCTGGATGCTCGTCTGGAATGTTTAACGCAACGAAGTTATGCCAGTCATCTTCAACCTCAGGGCCATATGCAATATTGAAGCCCATACGACCAAAGATTTCCAATAAATCGTTGACTGTTTGAGTGATAACGTGGGGCTTACCGATGCTAAGCTCTACACCGGGTAAGGTTACATCTACAAGAGGCTTTTGTTTCTTTGCGCCGCTTCCAAGTTCTTGTTGCTTTGCCTTGAAAGCAGAATTGACCTCATTTTTGATTTTATTGATAAGTTGGCCAGCTTTGGGCTTATCTTCCTTTGGCAATTTGCCAATTTGGCTAAGCATCAAGGTGACACTACCCTTGCGACCAAGATATTCAACTCTATAAGACTCAAGAGAGCCCGCATCAGTTATTAATGCGAGCTGCTCTATAGCTTGTTTTCCAATTTTTTCAAATTCTTGTAGCATCTCAATTCCGTTTAGTTAAGTGCAGCTTTTGCTTCTTCGGCAATAGCATCAAATGCAGCAGTATCCTCGATAGCAATCTGGCTAAGCATTTTGCGGTTAAGCTCAATACCAGCTTTTTTGCAACCATTGATAAATTCGCTGTAACGCATGCCTCTTAACTTACATGCAGCACTAAGACGGATAATCCAGAGTGAACGGAAGTCTCTTTTCTTCCTCTTGCGGTCTTTTGTTGCGTTTACATCTGCACGAATAGATGCTTCTTTAGCAAGACGTAGTAGTCTGCCCGCACTTCCGCGGTGGCCTTTAACGCTCTTTAATACTCTTTTGTTTGCTTTACGCCTTGCGGCGCCTTTTCTTACTCTTGGCATATCAGCTTTCCTTTCTTTGTAATTAACCTGCTGCGGCAGCTGACAAGGTCGCCGAGAAGCAGGTATGCTACTTGTTTTAGTTATCTATCTGGATAACTCGATATTTCCAAATTACTCTGCACAAAGCTGTCTGAGTGTAGTCTTTAGTATAGAGCTATCGATATAGCAATCTTTACCAAGACCTCTGCGACGCTTTGGACTCATTGCGCTCATTAAGTGACTTCCACCAGCCTTTTTGTATTTTACCTTCTTATTGGCTGTGACTTTGACTCTTTTTTTGAGCCCTTTGTGTACCTTCTGTTTAGGCATACAACTTCCCTTTCGTTCATTTATAAATACAAGTGCTACAAGAATTCGATAATATACGCCCATAGCGGTGCGGCGTCAAGTAAAACGTTGTTTTTTTGTCATCCACATTATGCCTACGACTAATCCCTCTGATGCATCAACCTGAAACATCTCAATAAGAGTTAAATGATTATAGCAACGTGCCTTTCTGCCTTTTTCGCAGCCGAGTTTTTTTGTCAGCGAATTAATGTAAGTACCTTTGTATTTCTAAAGACAAAAGGCGAAATAACCCTTGTATTTCTAAAGAGAAAGTTGCAATATATGATTGTATTTCTAAAGGAAAAATTGTAGAATATGATTGTATTTCTAAATCACCACAGAAATGTTACTAATAGGAGTAGCTAAATATGAAACGAATTTTAGAACAAAAAATACTATCATGGGCAAATTCACCACAGAGAAAGCCACTGATTGTACGCGGAGCACGCCAAGTGGGAAAAACTTGGCTTATAGAGAACGCCCTCGGCAAAAAATTCAATAAAATCATCAAAATAGATTTAGAAAAACAACCTCAATTCCACAAAGCTTTCGAAGGTGACCTTAGCCCCAATGTAATGCTAAATACCATAGAGCTACTCGCCGAAAAAATTTCTCCCGGTAACACCCTGCTATTTATTGATGAGATTCAGACCTGTCCTAGAGCTATTACTGCTCTGCGATATTTCTATGAAGAAATGCCACAATTGCACGTCGTGGCGGCAGGTTCAATGTTGGAATTTGCCCTTGGACAAATGTCAGTTCCAGTTGGTCGTATTGAATATTTATATCTTAGCCCGATGACTTTCTATGAATTTCTACTAGCAATAGGCAAAGATGTAATGGCAGAAACCCTACTTGAAGATCCAAGCAACCATAGTGAGGCAACAGTCAACGCAATACATCAACAATTGCGCATTTTCTTCTTTGTAGGTGGCATGCCAGAAGCAGTGCTAGCTTACCGAAATAAGCTTTCATATATGGACGCATTCAATGTACATCAACAAATTCTAACTTCATATCGTGATGATTTTGCTAAGTATAATCCATCAGTAAACTATTCATGTTTAGATGGAGTATTTATTTCAGCGGCTCGCTTTGTTGGTGAGCAAATCAAATACACCAGACTCTATGAACATGCGTCTGGTGTGACAAATCACAAAGCACTCGACTTACTATGCAAAGCTAAATTGATATACCAAATAAATTCTACAGATCCATCTGGCCTTCCATTAGGCAGTTCAGATGGCAAACGTTTTAAAGTGTCGATATTGGATATTGGACTATTGCAACATCTCTGCGGTATTAATCCAACTATAGCTACTAGCTCAGAAAATCTTCTATCGCTTTATCGTGGGAAGTTAGCCGAGCAGTTTGTCGCTCAAGAATTATTGGCCTGGCACAGTCAAAAACTATATTACTGGTCGCGCAGAGCTAAAAGTTCTAATGCCGAGGTAGATTATTTAACTCTAAAAGATGGAAATATTTACCCTGTAGAAGTCAAGGCTGCTCCAGCTGGACGGCTTAGAAGTTTGCACTCATGTCTTGCCACCTATCCAAATTGTAAACAAGGTTGGGTGTTACAGGAAAATGTATATCGCGAACTTCCCAAACAAAATCTAATTTTCTGGCCTCTGTATGCGACTCCGCATCTTGGCAATCGAGAGAATCTTTAATGACAAATTACCATCTTTTATACAGTTGAATTTTTTATAAAACAAGGATTTAAATGTTTTATGGTTTGCGTCATTTGCGTTTAGATGTAGCTGTGAAATTAAAAAAAGAGGCAAAACTCAATAACAAGCCTTGCCTCTCTGAAAAATCGTATTGTATGCGCAGATTGCTATACTACTTTGGGTTTACCACCATAATCATACGTCTGCCTTGCAGATTTGGCGATCTCTCAGGTTTACAAACATCCTCAAGAGACTCTAGAATACTCGTCATAAGTTCACGACCATGGCTCGCGTGCATCATCTCACGACCTCTAAATCGCAATGTAAATTGAACTTTATGCCCTTTTTCTAAGAACTTACGAGCCTTATTAACCTTAATATTTTTATCGTTCTCACCAATTTCTGGACGCAAACGAATCTCTTTTAGGGTTACTGTGTGCTGTTTCTTCTGAGAAAGCTTAATCTTACGCTTTTGCTGGTACAAAAACTTCCCGTGATCCATAATTCTACACACTGGTGGTTCCGCACTCGGAGAAACCTCAACAAGGTCAAGCCCCGCCTCGACTGCCAAGTTCATGGCTTCACGAGTATCCATTATACCAACCTGATTGTTGTTCTGGTCAATCACTCTTACTTGTTTAGCACGTATTTGGTGATTGATATTCTGCTTCTGTTGCTTGCTAATAATTAGACCTTTCTAATCTTCTTTTTCGAGTTTTCTTGCCACCTACTAATTTATCGGCTGTATTTAGAACTACCATAAAGTAACATCTAAATCTCTGCTGTCAACTTTTGCTTTTAAAGCTGCTATAAATTCACTAGTTTTAATCGTTTTATTTTCCTTAACGCCCCTAATTCTCACGTTTACCATGTCATCTTGCGATTCTTTAGGGCCAACAACCAGCATATATGGCAACTTATCGCCGTGACCACGAGCAATCTTAACCCCAATCTTATCATCGGAATTATCTACTGAGCTTCTCAAGCCTGCTTCTTTAAGGGTTAATCGCAATTTTTGAGCGTAATCATTACTTTTTTCGCTAATAGGCAATATTCTCACATGCTCTGGTGCTAGCCATGGTGGCATAGAACCTGCGTAATGCTCGATTAAGATACCCATAAATCTCTCAAGTGAACCAAGTATCGCTCTATGCAACATTACTGGCGTTTTTTCAGTATTATCTTTATCGGTGTAGGAAAGCTCAAATCTTTGCGGCATTGAGAAATCTAGCTGGATAGTTCCAAGCTGCCAACTCCTGCCAATACAATCCTCGATATGGAAATCTATCTTAGGACCATAGAAAGCTCCGTCACCTTCATTGATTACAAAATCCATTTTCTTAGTTTCAAGTGCATTTTGCAGTGATTTTGTAGCAACATCCCATATCTCATCGGAACCGATATGTTTTTCTGGCTTTGTTGACAGCTCAACATGGAAATCTTCAAAGCCAAATGCTCCATAAATATCGTAAATTAAGTTGATAACGTCAACTACTTCTGATTCAATCTGCTCAGGTGTACAGAAGATGTGCGCATCGTCTTGGGTAAACTGCCTTACTCTAACCAGACCGTGCAGCGATCCACTAGCCTCAAAACGATGAACCAAACCAAGCTCAGCCATACGCATTGGAAATTCTTTGTATGAATGCCTTGTAGAGTTGTAAACCAAACACCCGCCCGGACAGTTCATAGGCTTTATTGCATAATTAACATCGTCGGCAGTGGTAAAATACATATTCTCTTTGTAGTTATCCCAGTGTCCACTCTTATGCCACAGTGCTTCGTTTAGCATGATAGGAGTTTTAATCTCTGCATATTCATATTTATCATGAATCTCTTTCCAGAAATTGATGATACTGTTCCAGATAATCATTCCTTTTGGATGCAAGAACGCAAAGCCCGGACCCTCATCATGGAAACTAAATAGATTTAACTGCTTTCCTAGAACGCGATGGTCACGTTTTTTGGCTTCTTCAAGCCTTGTAATATATGCTTTTAAATCTTTCTTATTAGCCCAAGCTGTTCCATAGACCCTCTGGAGCATCTTCTCGCTAGAATCGCCGTGCCAATATGCTCCGGCAACGCTCATTATCTTGAAACTGCCAATTTTCCCTGTTGATGGGACGTGCGGCCCGCGACATAAATCTTCAAAGCCATTGCTACCGTGTGCGTAAAAACTAAGCACATCTGAATTTGCCCTATTGATGTTATCTACTTTGTATTTATCCCCGCCAACTCTTTCAATAGCGTCGGCTTTATTACACTGCGTGCGTACAAATGCAGTATCCGCCTTGGAAATCTCTTTCATCTTAGATTCAATTTTAGCAAAATCTTCAGGGCGAATTGGAGTATCCAAGTCTATATCGTAGTAGAATCCATCGCGTACACAAGGGCCGTACACCAATTTAGCCTCAGGCCAGATACTGCAAATGGCCTCTGCCATAACATGTGCGCAGCTGTGCCTCATGAGCTCTAAGCCTTCTTCATCACGTGTAGTGATTACTTTGAGGTCTACATCCGATGTTAATTTCGTGGACAAATCGACCATTTCCCCGTCAATCACTGCCGCTAAAGCAGCCTTAGCTAGGCCAGGGCCTATCATCTCTATCGCTTCTAGAATAGTAGCACCGTCGGATACTTCTAATATTTTGCCATCAGGCAATTTCACTTTTACCATTATCTACAACGCTTTCTGCTGAAAAACTTTCATGTCAGTGTCATTCAAAAAACTCTAATTTAAGACAGCTAGGATATAGCAGCCCCCTAAAAAAGTCAAGCGAGTAAGTCTATTAGCTCCAGAGGTTTATTGATGATATAATCAGGGCTCTCTAGCTTCAATTGCTCAAGAGAGCGCAATCCCCATGTAACTGCCACAGATTCAAGACCGCTAGCTTTAGCTGTTTTAATATCAACATCTGAGTCGCCAACGAATAAAGTTTCGTCTGGGCTCACGCCGCAGCTGCGCATAATATCAAGAGTAACTTGCGGCGATGGCTTTATAGCAATCCCATCTTTAGCACCTCTGACACTGCAAAAATAGCCTTCGCCAAAAATCTTCTCTACAATCCCAACAGCTAGATACTCATCCTTGTTGGTCTCAACAGCAATCTCAATCCCTCTCTCTTTAATCAAACTAAGCATTTTATCTATCTGATCAAATGCGGCTGTATTTACGAGATAATTTTCTCTGTAGTAACCAAGCATCTCTTTCATCACATCGTCAATAAGCTCTTGCTTATCCTTTGGCAATGCTTGAGAACAAAACCAACGCAAGCCATGCCCTACCATTGCTCTACATTCATCAGGACTATGCGTAGGCATTGAACATTTTGCCAATGCGTAGTTCATAGCAACCGATAGATCTTCGATACTATCAACAAGAGTACCGTCAAGATCAAAAATAATCAGTTTCTTCTGCATCTACTGCTCCTTTTTCGTACGCTCATTTTACACGCGGCAGATCACTGTAATCGCCAAGGCGTAGCCTAGCATACACTACCTTACTTGGCAATCATAAAGGGTAGCTAAATAAAAAGCCCATGATTTACTCTTATCGTAAAGTAAATCATGGGCTTGTCAAAATTAACTCTATAAGGCTCCCTCGCGTTATAGATTTTTCTGCAAGTCCTTCTCTAGCTGAGTCAATATCTTAACCAGAGACTCGTTGTATGCTTGAACTAATGAATCAACAGAATTATCTTTTGCCTCCGAAGAGACTTCGTAAGTATTAGAATAAAGGACTGATTTATCAGACAAATCAATAACAAAGAAACGAATTTTTATAGTTGCCTTTGGTTCATTTTTATCTCTAAAATCACCATACAATGCAAGAAGATTACCCTCCAACATATCTGTTGCGTCGCTGTAGGTGCCTGGCTCTAACACTAACTTGAACAATCCAGAATCAGACAACCATTTGCGCGTCACCTGCGTAAGCATGTCATCAGGTCCCACGAGAAATCTATCATAAAAATCAGTCTCATATTCTGATTGGGCAATTCTATAAACAAACACCTTGCCTGCGTAAAGCTCGCTACTGTTAAAACTCTGCACTGAAAGAACAATATCCTTGCTATCTTTAATAATCGGCAAATCTCGGTTAGCTTGAAGAATGAAATTTCTCTGGCTATAACTAGCCCTATCACCCATACAACCAGACAAAAACAGTGAAACCGACGCTATACTGCATAATATAATTACTCTGGCTTTCATTTGACTACCTCCGATTTTTTTGGTGGTTGGCTAAAGATCATCTCCGAAGGATGCTCTTTGAGATCTTGTGTTAATTCTTTTATATCATCCGAAATCAATCTAGCATTGCGTAGGAGCTTATCGAAATCATCACTTTTATCTGCAGTCAGGCGATCAACTTTTTCCAGAATGGCATTGAGATTTGCGAGAACCTGAGCAAAATTCACATTCTCAGCGTCAGAGTCAGGATTTTTGATCAAACTTCTTATTTCAATTAACAACTTATTTGCATTGTCTGCCATGTCTTTAATGTCAATCTCTTCAAGTTTTATCAGAATCTTATCAACAGAATCTTTCATCGTTTCAAATGTTCCTGGAGCTGAAGGGAGGTATTTGTAATGTGGCTTCCAGTCAATTTTTAGAGTAGGGAAACGCTTAGGATCAACGAACGTTCCTTCTAAATATGCTTGTCCAGTTAGTATATTTGAAGCGAGTCGAAGTCGCAGGCCTTGCTTAATGAATTTGTCAAGCCGTTCATCTTTTTGTTTTTCCGTGAGAGTTCCAATCCTTTCTTTGGTCTCCTTAGAGTCTGCAGAACATACTACTCTGATATATCTATCATACTCAGAAACTCCCGTTGAGTCTCTTGATAGATCGTACACGGCAGAGACAAATTCTATACTCTCAACCTGACCAATCTTAACACCCATCGACTCAACAGGTGCGCCTACTGTAAGCCCTGTAACGGGAGTATCAAAATACGTCTCAAAGTAGTGCTTGTCACTCGTGAAAAAACCTGCACCCCATATAATAACAGCTATCACAAAAAGAATGACTGAGACTATAAAGAAGGAACCTATTTTGAAATAATTTGCCTTTTCGCTCATTTTATTTCCTGACTATAAGATAATTTGTTTAAAATAAGGGAACCTATAAAAACTTCTCAAGACTCTCTATTGAAAAACTGTCTAACCCATGGATTGTCGCTGTTATCGCGCAGATCATCTGGCTTTCCTGTTGCAATGATTGACTTTGTATTCTTATCAAGCATAACAACTCTATCAGCAACTTTATATATACTAGGCAACTCGTGCGTAACAATCACAAACGTAATACCAAGACTTCTAGACAATTCAATTATCAAATCGTCTAGCTGTGATGACGTAATCGGGTCTAACCCAGCAGAAGGCTCATCAAGAAAAAGAATCTTAGGATCCAATGCCATCGCCCTAGCAATAGCCGCTCTCTTTTTCATACCACCACTTATTTCAGATGGCATCTTATATTCACTTCCATCTAAACTCACTACCTTGAGCCTCATTCTTGCTATAAACTCCATAGCGTCTTTAGGCAGGTCTGTGTATTCTTCAAGAACCAAGCAGATATTTTCGATTAAATTCATCGACCCAAAGAGTGCACCATTCTGGTACATAACACCAATTCCCTTTAGAATCTCTATCTTATCTTGGCCTTTGGCAGTAACAATATCTTTACCATCAATAAGAACTTTTCCAGAAACAGGAGGCAACAGCCCAATCATGTGCTTCATCAAGGTACTTTTACCACAGCCAGAACCACCCAATATAACAAAAATCTCACCTGCCTTAACTTCAAAGTTCACATCTTTGATAATAGCAACATCGCCATAGCCTGCGGTGAGATTTTCAACTCGTATTATTGTATTAGAATTTTCTCTCATTTTAGCTCTCTAGGGTAAAGTCCCTTTATATTCCGACATAATAATAGACAACCGCAAATACACCATCAAGAACGACTATGGCAATAATACTGCTAACAACTGCTTTAGTCGCAGAATCGCCAACAGCGCTTGCTCCAGTTGCTGTTTGCAACCCTCTAAAACAGCCAATACCCGCTATGACTAGCCCGAATACCAAAGTTTTAGCTAAACCGCCTGCTAAATCTCCCAATGTCGCTGCTTCTTGGATTCTATTGAGATAAACGACAGGAGAGAAGCCTAGAGATAGCATAACGAAGCCGCAACCAATTAGCCCCAACAAAAGATTGAACATTGTTAGTAGTGGCATCATGAAAATTCCGGCTAACATTCTTGGTACAGCCAAATATTTAATAGGATCAATTCCCATTGTTACTAAGGCATCGATCTCTTCATTAACTTTCATAGTTCCTATTTCAGCCGCATAGGCAGAACCGCTCCTAGCTGCAAAAATAATCGCGGTAATAAGTGGTCCAAGCTCTCTAAAGAGTGAAATCACAATAAGGTCGGCTACATAGATCTGCGCACCAAACTGTTGCATAGCTATCGCAGATTGAAAAGAAAGAATCATGCCTATGAGAAAACCAAGCAGACAAGTTATTCCAACTGCATTTGCACCACTCTTTTCGGCTATTAGAAATGTATCAGATAATTTCAGTGAGCTAGGCTTTAGGAATGCTACAATAAGCTTTGAGATAAGCTCGCCTATAAAACTTATCTCTGTTTTAGTGTCGCTTAAAACTCTATAACACATCCGACCTGCATCTTTGACAAACCTCGAGAAGGAGTTACTCTTTTTCGTGTTTTCACTTACAACTCCTGGGTCAAAGATGTTAATAAGCTGTTCAAAATCTTTGCGTAAACCTACAATAGAAAACTGTCTATTTTCATTCTCTTGTTTTTGTTTTAATTGCAAGAGTAGCGCCGCACCAGCACCATTGCAATAATCAACTCCACTTGCATCAATCTCTAAAAGTGAAGGCTTTGTGCTTGCGAGCTTGTTTATAGTCTCATGCCAAACCTTGCTGACAAATACTGCGTCGAGCCTCCCCTTGAGGGTTATTTTTAACTCACCATTATTTGTTTTGTAGTCAACGAAAATCATTTTAGGCCCTTAGATCTATATTGTCATTTCAATACTGATGACCATTGGCATATTACAAGCCTTAGCAATCTCTCACCAGCGCAGAGCTGAGCTATGACGACCTTTTTAGTGCGCATTGGCAATAAATAAAAACACATCGAAAGTACAGCGAAACATACTCTAATTTCATTCTGGTTAGCCGAGCGAAAAGACTACTTTACCCAAAAGATAGTAACCTCCAAAAATTGTATATAGATTAATACGTAAGGGCAAGCAATAAAATTTATATATCTACAGCAAAAATCACTTGGTTATTTGACCCAAATAAAGTATTTTGGGTTGAGAAAATTTGAGGCCAACTCAGATTTAACAATCTTTAAACTTAGAAATATTTAATCTCTTGATGAGATCAAATATTTAGACTATAATACCGGTCTATGAGACATTCAATCGGGAGATGGCATGGAAGTTTGCTTAGTAATGATTAAAAGTGATGGAGAAACCAGATTATTCTCTCTGCCGAGTACTGTAACAATCATTGGCAGAAGAAGAGATTGCGATTTGTGCATACCACTGATGGTTATTTCAAGACGTCACTGTGAGTTTGACCAAGACGAGGGCAAGCTCCACCTGCGCGATCTCAAATCACGAAATGGAGTTTTTCTAAACTCTAAGCAAGTACAATCTTGTGAAGTAAAAGCCGGTGATATTGTCTCAATCGGCCCTATCAATTTTGCAGTGCAGATTGATGGCAAGCCTAGCCTTGAAGAAATAGTAGCAAATCAAACTCTGCGCGAGCCACTAGATAGCGCAAAGCAACTTAGTGAAGAACAAGAACTCGATGCAACAACAGAAGGATTCTCAGAACCAGACTTTACGTCTTTTAAGCAGTAAGGTGAAAGTCTCTAAAATTTCATTTTAACAGACGAGACACTATTAGCAGCCTGCCACACTTAAATTAGCGATTAAAATTACGCGTTAGCGTTTTCTCTTTCAAAACGGCCAAATGTTGGTTCCGGATCTTTGCCGAAGGAATTTCTAATCCGAACCTCCATGTAAAAGGAAACTTTTAACAAACAGGCACTTCTCTGGAATTGCGTTGTATAAAAAAATATCGTTAATTTCGAAGAGTTTCTCCCACACAAGCCTGTTAAGATACCAAAAACAACAATTCAACTTATTAATACACGTATGTCTGTATATTACTTGAATTGAGATAGGCATTTATGGTAGAATACCGTTTTAGGTCCGATATTATCCAACCCCAAAGCGTCATCTGGCAAATATCTAGCCGAATCAATTTAAACAACTTTTATTGCCTTGCAGCAGTGTCGTTGTAGCCGATATATCGACATATAATGTTCTGGATAGACTTAAACTCAATTATTGTGAATAACTGGAGTAAATTGAAAGATGAAGAAGATTATCATAGTATCAATTATGTTTTGCCTTATGGGCTATACCTATGCTGATATCACAAACCAACTCGGCTCGGAAGCCTTTGACTACAAGTATGAAGGTGATAGCACTGCACTCTCTGGCTATACTGCAGCAAATGGGGCAACGATTACGACTGATGGCGATATTGCAACATTCGATTCAGTTCCCTACAAATATTATATAGGAAATGACTGGGTAACAGCTACAAGCAACACAAATGGTTGGACTTATGAGATTAGATTTAAAGTTGGTACAGATCACCCAGGCGAATACCATATCAATTTAGAGATGGCAAGTGTCCAAAACAATCCTGACGACAAAAAACAACTCATAATGTTCAAGGACTCAGGGATCGACATCTACGGTGTTGGAACTCTCATTTCAGAAGACTTAACTAGCGACTTCCATACTCTGCGCATTGCTCAAGATGCAAACTCTTCAAGTTATAGCTTCTGGGTAGACGGCAATTTTATTACCAGCCACAATGGAGTGCTTGGTGAGACAGAAACAAAATACTGGTTTGGTGCTCTTAGCGGTTCCAATATAGGCCTTTTCTATATTGACTACATACGCTTTACAGGTGAGGGTGCGTACGCTCCTGGAGCTGCGCTAACAGGCGCAAAGAACCCAGCACCTGCTGACGCTACTGCGTCAGTTGATGTTAACACCATTCTTAGCTGGACTAATGGCTCTGGTGCATATTCACACGATATTTATTTTGGTACTGACCAAGCTGAGGTTGCAAACGCAACTACTAGCTCATCTGTTTATGTTGGTAACCAAATTGCTAGCGAAGCTGGCTCAAACACATTCGATCCAGATCTTAGCTATGGCGCAACATACTATTGGAGAGTTGATGCTCTTGATGAATTAGGTGCTGTAACATTCCCTGGAGAGGTTTGGAGCTTTACTACATTTAAGACTAACTTTGAAGTAGCCGGCGACCTAGACGGAAATATGTTTGTTGATATGACCGATTTAAATCTCTTCGCGCAGCAATGGTTGAATCCTGTTGGATGCCCTACTCCAGATTGCGCTGACTTTGATGGAGTTAACGGTGTTGATATCACAGACCTTGGCATACTAGCTTCTAATTGGAGAGTAGACGCTCCACCTGTTATTACTTTAATAGGAAGTGCATCAGTTAATGTTATTATTAATCAACCTTACAACGATAAGGGTGCAACAGCTAGTGATGCTATTGACGGAGACCTTACAGCCAACATCGTCACTACAAGTACAGTTGACACATCTGTTCTTGGAACATACTACGTAACCTACAATGTTAACGATTCAGCAGGCAACACAGCAGAGACAGTCACAAGAACGGTCAATGTTGTTAATGACACAATATCGCCTGTTATAATTCTAAACGGCTCTAACCCTGTGACTGTTGAACTCGGCAGCGCTTACAATGATGCAGGTGCAACGGCAACAGACAACATTGATGGCGATATCTCCGCTAATATAGTAGTAGACACTTCAAACGTAGACACTTCTACAGTTGGTAGCTACAATGTAACCTATAATGTTAGCGATTCGGCTGGCAATGCAGCGACTGAGATTGTTAGAGTAGTTAACGTTACTAGTCTATCTAGCGTTAACGTGAGTGACAATTTTGATACTGCCGCAGATAGCTACGACCCGTATTCAGAGTCTTCACCTCTCAATAAATACTCTACGGGATTGACAACTTCTGAAATCACGTTCAACCATTTTGGGGCATCTACCGACACACCAGATGGCTCAGGCAAATCATTCTATATCGAAGCTGTTGTTAATGTCGCAGCAGACAAGAAGTGGTATTACTATATGGACTTACCACTACCAGCTGAGCCTGTAAACTTTGGTGGTACGCTTTCATTGAACATGGATATGAAGATGGACGCAGAAACAATCGCCTGTACTAGAGTTAGTGTAGATGATTGGGCTACGGCTCTCAAGACTGAAGTGGTTGATGGAGTTGTTTTACACTCAAGTGATGCTGATAAGTGGGTAAACTTCAATATTGACAATATGAGCATGGCTTTTGGTCTTGACAGTGCAAACCACTTTGTAAATGCTTACGATGTAAAACGAAGTGATATTGGCGTTAGACTACGTCATCTAATCTTCAAGATTGGAGCGACTGGTCCAAAAACTATCAAGATTTATCTGGATAACTATAGTCTAACTGGAACCCAAATGGACCCTACCGATTGGGATGATACATACGTTGGTAATTACACATACCCAGCTTGGACTGCCTATAGAGCTAGAGTAAGGGCGGTTCTTGACCAGCAAGAGGCTAGGCTCAATAATCTAACAGAGTTACCTACTCTTCCTGCAAGCCCAACAGATAAGCAGGAT
>WGDE01000022.1 GCA_015493385.1 Phycisphaerae bacterium | reverse complement strand
GTGGTAACTTGATTCTTAGCATCGGTAGCTTTTGTTATATTGCCATTACCGTCATACTCATAAGTAGTGACTCCTCCCTCAGCATCTGTAACCGTCTTTAGCAGATTCCTAGCGGTATAGCTAAGCAAAGTCTTGTATTGAGCGGTTTGCGGAGCTGGGGCTCCGCGTTCCCAGATCTTCATGCTCTTCACGGTTAGACTTTGTTTCGCTTACGCCGGTTACGTTAAAACAGTCACCCGCAACCAATCTGTAATTACCGCAAAGCTCACCTACTAAAACAGGCTTGTAAATGACTGATTATGCTATATAATGCGTGGTTTATGCTAGAATTTTGTGGGTTTAACCGCCCATTTACTAAACACAAAAATATAAGGTTGAAAGAAAATGGCAAAGATTACTAAACTTGACGATATTGTATCACTTTGTAAGAGACGTGGATTTATATTCCAGTCTAGCGAAATTTATGGCGGGCTTGCTAGCTGCTACGACTATGGACCACTTGGAAGTGAGCTTAAAAGAAATGTACGCGAAGCTTGGTGGAAATCAATGGTTCAGATGCGTGATGATATTGTTGGTTTGGACTCTTCAATTCTGATGCACCCTATGGTATGGAAATCTTCTGGGCATGCGGATAAATTTGCCGACTATATCGTTGAGTGTAAAAAATGTAATGCAAGAAGCAGGGTCGATCATCTCGAAGATGCGCCTGGTAAGAGTAGCAGCGCTGACGACTTAACAACTAAAGTTTGCCCTGGCTGTTCTGAGGTCGGGAATTTCACTGAGCCAATGCCGTTTCGTTTGATGTTCGAGACAAAAATGGGCGCAAACGCCGACGACACAATGACTCTATTTATGAGGCCAGAAACCGCACAAGGAATCTTTGCTAACTTCAAGAATGTCTTAGATAGCACGAGAGTTAAGATTCCTTTTGGTATCGCGCAGATTGGAAAGAGCTTCCGTAATGAAGTAACAACAAAGGCGTTCACCTTTAGGACTAGAGAATTCGAACAGGCAGAGCTAGAGTTTTTCTGCGAACCTGGGACAGATGAATTTTGGTACAAGAGTTGGAAAGAGGCAAGATTTAATTGGTACATCAATCTTGGCATTAAAAAAGAAAATCTAAGACTGCGCGACCACGACGAAGACGAGCTTGCCCATTACGCTAAGGGCTGCGTTGATGTTGAGTACAAATTCCCATTCGGTTCGGGAGATTGGCAAGAGCTTGAGGGCGTAGCAAACAGAACTGACTACGACCTGCGCCAACACCAAAGAGGAATGCGTTCGATGAGCCAATGGTATGAAAAAGGCAGAGACCTCACTAAAGTTGAGCTAGTAGATGAAGCTCCAGACTACCACAAGGGGCCGCTATCGTATTTTGATGAGCAACAAAAGAAACGCTATATCCCATACGTTATTGAACCGAGTGCCGGAATTGACAGAAGCACGCTAGCTTTCCTTGTTGATGCTTATGACGAGGAAGAGGTAAACGGAAAAACACGTAACCTTCTGCGCTTCCACCCAGACCTTGCCCCAATCAAGGCGGCAGTATTTCCTCTTGTCAAAAAAGATGGAATGCCAGAGATTGCACAAAATATCGCCGGCTCTCTCAAAAAACATTTCGCATGCTTCTATGACGAGAAAGGCGCTGTCGGACGCCGCTACCGCAGACAAGATGAGGCAGGAACACCTTTCTGTATTACTGTTGATGGCGACTACAAAGAAAATGGAACAGTTACAGTTCGTCACCGCGACACGATGGAGCAAGAGAGTGTTAGCGGAGATCAACTATTAAACTATTTACGCGATAAAATGGAAAGTTGGAATTGCAAATGATTATAGACAAAATTGAAAACATAGACATATACAAAGCTCTTGGCTCAAATTTCGCTAAGGCGTTTGACATACTCAAAGAGATGGATTTTGAAGCACTCGAGAGCGGCAAACATGAAGTCGATGGAGACAACCTTTTCTTTATGGTATCAAGGTACGATACGCTAGATATTGAAAAATGTCCTTTAGAAGCGCACAAAAAATACGTTGACATTCAGTATCTAGTCTCTGGAGAAGAAATCTTTGGATACAGCCCTATCAGCGATGAGCTAGAAATCACCGAGCCATACAATTCACAGGAAGACTACGCGCTCTACGCTGCAAGCGAAAACGATCTGCGCATTCATTTCAAGCCGGGGATGGTTATTGTTGCTTTTCCTGAAGATGCACATATGCCATGCGCGGCAGTAACTACTCCAGAGGCTGTATTGAAGGTTGTCTTTAAGGTTAAGATTAATGACTAATTACTATAGCTGCAAGATAGATGAGCTTGCCAATTACACTGGCAAGGAAGTTACATTGGCTGGGTGGCTTAATCGCTTGAGAAGCGGCGGCAAGGTTCTCTTTTTGATGCTGCGCGATGGTAGCGGCGTCTGCCAATGTATAGTCGAGAAGGAAAAGATAGACCCAGAACTATTCGATGAGCTCAAACATCTTGGCCAAGAATCATCTTTGCAGCTAACTGGAATTGTTCGCGCAGAAGAGAGAAGCGTTGGCGGCTATGAGATTGCGGTCAGCGGCGCAAAAGTTTTCTGCAAGAGCAAGGATTTTCCAATAACACCAAAAGCTCACGGCGTTGAGTTTTTAATGAAACACAGACACCTGCATCTGAGATCTCAGAGGCAATGGGCAATAAATAGAATAAGACACACCGTTATCTCCGCTGTGCGCAACTTCTTCAACGACAACGGTTTCACCCTAATCGATACGCCTATCTTTACAACCGCTGCTGGCGAGGGTGAACAAACCCTCTTTGGCGTTGACTATTTTGACGAGAAACTTCATCTCTCTCAGACTGGTCAACTCTATCTTGAAACCGCTGCGATGTCGCACGGCAAGGTATATTGCTTTGGCCCGACGTTTCGCGCAGAAAAGAGTAAGACGCGCAGACACCTTACAGAATTCTGGATGGTAGAGCCTGAGGTCGCTTGGATTACACTCGAAGAGCTTTTGAGCTTGGCTGAGAATTTTGTGTGCAGTATTGTATCGACGGTATTAGAAAAGAATAGAAACGAGCTTGATATTCTAGGTTCAGATATTGAGAGCCTTGAGAAGATTAAGGGACCATTCTACAGACTAACCTACTGCGAAGCCGTAGAAATTCTAAAGGGTGAAAAAACTGTAGAGTTTATGGCCGCTCAGCTTGAGGGTTTCCTGTCCAGAGAAAAGCGGCTAAAAGAAAAACTCAAAGAACTAACAGAGAATCAAGAGTCTGCAAAAAAACAGTGGCAAAAAGATAAAATCGCTACCGAGCTAAATGAGATAAATATAGAACTTGGTGAACTTGCCCGCAAGATTGAGAACAATCCAAAGCATGCAAAGCTTGCAAAAGATTTTGTTTGGGGCAAAGACCTTGGCGGTAGCGATGAGACCATAATATCCCTTATGCACGATAAGCCTATTTTTGTAACCCACTACCCAAAACAGGTGAAAGCCTTCTATATGAAAGCTAACAAAGATGATGCTAAGGTTGTGGACAATTTTGACATGTTAGCTCCCGCTGGTTTTGGTGAGATAATAGGCGGCTCGATGCGTGAAGAAAACTACGATGCTCTCATGGAAAGAATTAATGAGCATGGATATAACCCGCAAGACTATTCGTGGTATCTTGATCTGCGTAAATTTGGATCTGCGCCGCACGGAGGCTTTGGGCTTGGAATCGAGAGAACGATTGCTTGGATAACAGGCGAGAAACATATCAGACAATGTATTGCATATCCAAGAATGATGGATAAGGTTTACATCTAAAACAAAGGCAATCAATGACAACCTGGACCATTAAAAAACTTCTCGACTGGATGAGCCAATATTTTACAGATAATAAAATAGACTCACCGCGTCTTAGCGCAGAGATACTCCTTAGCGATTTGTTGGCAATGAAACGTATGGAACTCTATATCAACTTCGATAGAGAGGTTACCCCCGATGAACTTACGCAGCTGCGCGAGCTTGTCAAGAGAGCGATAAACCATGAACCAATCTGTTACCTCACTGGTCATGCGCAGTTCTACTCAATGGAGTTTGAAGTAGATAAAAACACTCTAATCCCAAGGCCAGAAACCGAGATGCTAGTCGAGAAAGCAATCGATCATCTGCGCAAACGCAGCGGCAACGATCATATCTTAGACCTGTGCACCGGAAGCGGTTGTATCGCTGCTGCGATTGGCAAAAACTACCCTGACTGTGAAATTGTAGCGACAGACATTTCTCAAGACGCTTTAGAGATTGCGCAAAAAAATATAGAAAAATACGAGCTCACTGATAGAATCAACCTTCTCTGCGGCGATCTTTACGAGCCAATCATCAGTGAGTTTGACGGCAAAAAGTTTGACATCATAACAACCAACCCGCCATACATAACTGACAGTGAATATGAATCTCTCGACAAGAATGTTAGAGACTACGAGCCAAAGCATGCACTCATCGCTGGCGTTGATGGTTTAGACATTTATAAGAGAATTATAGAGGATGTTGACAAATTCCTCTCTAGCGATGGAATTCTCTTAATGGAGATTGGCTACCGCCAAGGCGATGCAATCAGAGAGCTTCTTGAAAAGAGCGGTTGTTTTGAAGAGATTAAAATAGACAAAGATTTCAGCAACAACGACAGAGTAGTCAGCGCCTTTAGAATCGCCCAAGAAAAATCAGAGGGTGAGCTATTTGAAGAGCTCAACGACTAGAAGAGTCTAACTATTAAAAGCATGAAAACAATGCTCTTTATGGCAAAATCTTTTAGCTTTAGTTACGAATAAAGAACCGAGCCATTCTTGGGGTCTTATTTAATATGAAACTAAAATGGCGAATCAATAATTTCTCAATATAATCCAGAGCTTCAAGTTCTTGCTCTTTAAGTTTATCATTATCTCCAAGTGCTTCAACCACAGAAACCTCGACTCTAATCTTATCAATAAAGGCAGCTTCACAATCACGGCATACAACTCCATTATTCTCACTGCAAAACCAAGCACCCTGCCAATCTAGAGAAAATGCGTATCCACAATTTGTACAATGAGAAAAAACCAATGCAATTCCAAGCTCTTCAAGCAAGTCTAATTGAAATCCGATTAACAACACAAGAGATTCTAATCTTGAACTGCATACTTGAACATTAGCGAGAAAATCATAAAGAAGATCAAAGAGGGATGCATGGGGGTCGTGTTCTTCCGTTAGAGAATGCACTAGTTCTGCGCCAAACATTGCGCAGTTAAGTTTGTAAAGCCCCCTTGATATTCCAACAAACACAGGCCGTTGGTCAAACTCTGTTAGGGTTGCAAGCGAGGAAGTCTTTGATGGAGAGAACACAATCTCTCCACAAGAAAAAAGCTCTATCTTCGACCCAAAAGATTTGTTTTTACTATTGCGCGATCCTTTGGCAATCGCAGAGATTTTGCCAAACTTTCTAGTTAAGAGAGTAATTATCTGACTCGTCTCAGAATAGTCTGTTTTGCGAATACAAATTGCTATATCTTTTTCTAACATTTTACATATACACAATCAAATTTAGACCCAGACGAGACTCACAAAACACACAGAGACAAGGCTATTGATTGTTCTTGTCTGTATCTGATATTTTTTCGACACGAATACGTTTTATCTTTCTAGCCTCCGCTGATGATATTGTGAACCTTAAATTGTTGTAAGTAAAAGTTTCTCCCGTTTTTGGGATATAGCCAAGATGTGAGAAAACAAAACCACCAACAGTATCATAGTCCTCATCTTCTGGAAGATCGAAATCGTAGTCACTGTTTAAGTCGTCAATGTATATTTTAGATTCCATCTCTATTGTCTTATCGTTTAGCTTGCGTATGCTCGCAGGCGGATTCTTCTCATACTCATCTGCAATTTCACCTACAAGCTCTTCAAGTATATCTTCGATTGTAACAATTCCAGCAGTTCCCCCATACTCATCAAGGACCACAGCGATATGCTGCTTCTTAGTCTGAAACTCGTGAAGCAATATTCTCAACGGTTTTGTCTCTGGAACAAAATAAGCCTCGCGTATTATATCCTTTAGCTTAAAGCCTTTATTCTCTCTGCCAACTTCGCTGAGCAAATCCTTTGCATAGACAAGCCCAACAATCTTATCAATGGTATCCTCGTAGACTGGAATTCTAGAGTGCCCTGCCTTTGTTATAGTTGATAAGACTAAATCAAGGCTAGAGTTAATCTCAAGCGCAATAACTTCGGTACGCGGAGTAATTATTTCTCCAGCAGTCGTTTCGCTAAGGTCTAAAACATTCTCAATCATCTCTAGTTCTTCATCGTCAACCACGCCGTCGGCTTTACTCTGTTCGACTGTGCTTAGGAACTCATCGTGCTTCTCTTCCTGTGTTTCCTCTTCACTCATCTCGGCAACACCAGCAAGCCTGCGAATGATATTGTCATAGAAACCAAACAGTAGTAGGATAGGTGTTGTTACATATTTAAAAAACAACAAGAGTTTGTAAGTCTTACCAACAAGTTTATCGCCACGATATTTTGCCCAAGCATGCGGAAGTGCAAGTGAAACAAGAGAGAATACAACAACAGTAGCGCAGAATGTCCAGCCATATACACCAACGCTTAGCTGCTCATTGTATCGTTGTTCGTTTAATGCAAATATAAGTAGGAATAATATGACATTAGATAGAAGCTGAAAGAATCTACATGAAAGCTGCAACCCTTCAGCTCTCTGCATAATTTCATCGAGAAGAAATTCCTTACCATCTTCTTTCAGAGCTTCTTGTAATTTAAAACGAGAAATCGCTTTGAGCGCAAGGCTATTAGCAGAGAAAAAAAGTGACAAAAATGCAAAGACTAATATTAATATTATTACCAGAGAAATTTCTTCCAAAATATGTTCCTTAATTATAAT
>WGDE01000021.1 GCA_015493385.1 Phycisphaerae bacterium | reverse complement strand
GTATAGGGGAAGCCTTTGCTACGTCTTCAAAGATTACAAAGGGCAATATTTTTAAGATATTATTATTTGTTCTATTTATCATAGTACCGGCCTGTCTTCAGATACCATTTTTAAGAGTACTCTTTGGTTCAGCCGAAGTGAGTTTGCCGTATATCGCCATAGCCATAGTCGCTTATTTAATAGCTACATTATTCTTGCTACCATTTGAAGATGCACTTTATTTAAAGTACTATGAGGCTCTAAGATTAGATGTACAGAAAGAAATAGAAAGCTCTTCATAGTAAAACTGGGACACCTGCAACCGGTCTTCGACCGAACGTACCAGTCCCAGTTTTACAGCTCCTGCGCAACTGCGTCCATGAGCGGTTTTATTGTTTTCTTTGAGAAATCAAATTTTATATTCGCCGCATCAAACAGTTCTGGTAGCGGTCTTGAACCTCCAAGCGCAAGGGCTTTTTTGTAATCTCTCATTGCGGAAGCTTTATCAGTCTTTGCGTTTAGCCATATTCCAAGTGCGCCAAGCTGGGCGATTGCATATTCAATGTAATAAAACGGCACTTCGAATATATGCAATTGTCTGTGCCATAGGTATTGTTTTTCTCTCTCAAGACCAGAGTAGTCTATTAGGTTGCCGCCAAACTCGTCATAGATTTTTGCAAACATCTCTGAGCGGGTCTGTCTGGAATTTTCTTTTGATTCATAAATCCAATGTTGGAATTTATCTATGGTCGCCACCCACGGAAGTATGTCGATAACCTGTTCGAGATGGTTTCTAGTCGAGCGTTTTGCATCTTCTTCATTGTAGAACTCTCCAATGTAGTCGTTGGCTAAGAGTTCCATACTCATAGAGGCGACTTCACAAAACTCCATTGGTGCGTGCCTGTAATCGAGAAGGTCGTCGCTTGCGCTCTCAAACGCATGGAATGCATGACCGCTCTCGTGCAGCAGGGTGCGCATGTCTTGGTCTGTTCCGACGGCGTTCATGAAGATGAATGGTTTTCTCGCTTCAGATAGGGTGCTTTGGTATCCCCCTGGAGCCTTACCTTTGCGGTTCTCTAAATCTAAGAGACCAAGCGATTCCATAGTAGCAAACTTTGCGCCAAGGTCTTTGTCTAGCTTGTTGAAAATATTCTTAGTGCCATTAATCAAGTCTTGCGTCTTTGAGAATGGTTTAAGCTCATCTGCGCCGAGCGGGTCTACCTTCATATCCCAAGGCCTAAGCGACTTGAGATTCATTTTCTCTTTGCGCTTCTTATTCATCTCTTTGACTATTGGCATTACAACCTCTGCGACAGTCTCGTGAAACTCTTTGCAGTCATCGGCGTTGTAGTCAAAACGATGATACGCTTTGAACATGTAGTCTCTAAAGTTCTCGAACCCAGCATTGCGAGCGACCTCTTTGCGCAGCTTTAACATATCATCGAACAACTCGTCTATTTTTTCTGCGTCTTGGAGACGGCGATTTGTTATTGTCTTCCAAGCGTTTTCTCTGAGGCTTCGGTCTGTCTTTAGTAGATTAGTTCCAATTTGTACTAGAGTTTGCTCTTCGCCTAAAAACTCGGCAGTCATCGCGCCGCTAACCTTTTGATATTCTTGGCTAAGCAGACTAATCTGTGTTGAGAGGTCTATATTTTCCTGTCTGAAAATCTCGATATCGCTCTTTTTATTACGTGAGTAAACGAGGTATCGGTCTTTATCTATCTTGAACTCTTGCGCTAGAGTAACGAATTTTTCGTCTAGTGAGTGAGATAGCTCGCTGATAACTGGTATTATCTCTGTTGTGAACTTCTGGTATGCGCTGCTCCTATCGGCGTCTTGCGTTTGGCAGGTCATATCTATATATAGACTAGCGCCAAGTTCGCCGGCGGCGGATTCTAGTTCTGAGCGGTCTAGAATAAACTCTTCAAATGCAGAGTCTGAATCTATCTTCCGCTCAATGAGCTTGTTGTATAAATCTCTGACATTATCCGGATTGCTAAGGTCTGTATTGTTAGGCACAAATTTTCTTGCCCTATATCTATCTAGTTTTGGTACGCCTTGGTTCGATTTTGACTCGCTCATTATTTGCCGCTCCGTTTCAATAGTAAAGAAGTGGCTATGTTAGCGATTTTTTGATTCGAAGGAAATAAAAAAACAGCAAACTCAATTTCAAAGTCTACCCTAATCGTAGTAGGTTGGCTATCTTAAAATCTTTGCGCATATTTTAAGCGATTTGTTAGCAATAGACGATAGTAGGGTATCTCTAAATTAGCGATATTGCTGCGCTGATGCTATTTATAGATGCATTAGCCTTGATATTCCTATTGTCAGAGATATAATCAGCTAAGTTAACAAAATAATTAACAAAATTTTATAAGGGTAGTGTTATGAAAAAGTTTTCTCTAGTCGCAATGGTATCAATCGCTCTTCTGTTCGCATTTACCGGCTGCGAGGGTAACAAAGATACCTCGGGTGCTAAAGTTCTTAAATCTAATGAAGCTAAGAGTGTTGCTCCAAAGCCTAATGCAGAAGTGTCTGGTGCAAACAAGAAGGTTGAATCTGTAGAGAAAGAGAGCCCTGCTCAGAAAATTACTCTAAAGTTTAACCCAGCAGTATCTGGGACATACAAAATTTCGCAGGAAACGACTAAGGCGGTTGATTTTTCACAGCCATCACTAAATAAGAACAAGCTTGATAAGACATCTGTCATAACTGAGATTACATTTGACCAAAAGGTTGATTCAGTTGAGAAAGATGGTAGTGCTAAGTTAATCGTTACAATAAAGGCAGTTAAGCTCTACTCTAAGGGTAAAAAGGGTGTAAACTACGATTTTGATAGCTCACGCGAGGCTGACTCTAAAGATCCTCTAGCGAAGCTTATCGGCGTATGTTACAGCATCGTTGTGAATCCTAAAGGAAAAGTTGTTGCGGTTGACGCAAGAGAAGCTCTTAAAACAGTTAAATCACGCGAAGCTAAGTCTTTCCTTAGAAAAGATATTATTGAGAAACGTCACAGTTTCAAGGCAGCACCTAAATCAGATATGGATGTAATCACTGAAAATGGAGAATGGAGCTGTGTTGTAGCATCTCCAAGAGGTTCGCTTGAGCCAAAGGCCTTTGAGAAGAAATACAAAGTAGATTCAGTTGACGATACAGGTATTGCTAAGATATCTATGGTTGCAGCGCCAACTAGCAAGAAGCCAGAGGGCGGTGTTAAAGGTAAGGGCCTTGGTGTAATGGCTGGTATCTTCGACTCAAAGGAAACATTTACTGGCGATATGCTCTTTGATACAAAATCGGGTTCGCTAGTTAAATATACGGAGAAGCTTGAAGATAACTACGTCGCAGCGGAAGAGGCAAGCGAGGGTAAGACAGATAAGGGCCCTAATGTATTGACAATGACATTTACAAGTGTGTATTCTCTCGAGAAGTTGAAATAGAGTTTTTGTATCTATTGCTCAAATAAACACTAATTAGCTCCTAAGGTGATTCCTTAGGGGTTATACTAGAGGCTTGATGCTAAGGTAAAGTATTGACGCAGTATTTTCTTTTCGAAAGGGTTAGATTTGCGATTTATATATAAGCTAGCACTTATTATTTCGATTATCACTATAATTGGTGGTTGTGATAAAGATGGAAATAGCGGCAAGACTTTACTTAGTGTGGACTTTAAAAGCGGTGAACCACTTCGATATCGCATTGTGAGCAACCGTGACATAACATTGATACTTGAAGATTCTAAAGGAATAAAGAAGCAAAAGAGTAACGAGAAGCTTGAGATGGTCATCTCCTATGAGCTTATTGATGAGGATATATACTCCAACTCGACGATAAAGGCGACATGCGAGTCTATCATCTCTTCGAAACAAAGCTTCTCAAAACGTCCTGTCAGAGAGAGAGAACCGCTTGAGATGATTAAGGGCAAGAGTTGGTTGTTTACGGTGAACTCGCTTGGTCAAATTCAAGATTACAGCGGGCTTGATAAAATTATCAAAGAGGTTGGTGCTAGTACAATAAAAACTAGAGGGAATCGCAGAATCAAATCTGCTGATATGATTGGTGACTTTATAGCAACACAGTTTTATATGTGGGATGTTATTGCCAGTATTGATAAGCCGCTAAAGGGCATTGCTAGAGGCGATAGCTGGAGTTCGTATCAGCCGATTCCGTTTGCTAGGGTGTTGCCGTACGAGAGGATTGTAACGTACAAACTCGCCAAAGTGCCAACTAAAGATGATGACACTGTGGTTGTTAATACTACCTCAAGCTTGGCAAAGCAGGTTGTTGACAAAGATTCTCACGTCAAAACCAATCTTGAGCATCTGATAAATCCTTACGAGGGTTCGTATCAGATGAAAGGGATGTTTGGCTTTCTGCGTGGGTATAAGGTTGTCGATTTAAACGGTAGTGGCGAGATTGAGTTTGATTTTAAAAACGGCAGGCTTATAAGCAATACGCAAAACTACAAGGCAGATATTGTTGCTGGATTTATGTTTCCTCTGGGAAATTCCGTTCCAGAGCTAGAAGTCAATCAAACTATAGAGGTTAAAGAAGTTATGCTTGGCAACAAGTAGTAGCGGGAGATATCTTGGAAAGACGTAACCTATGGGCGCCTTGGAGAATCAAATATATTCAAGGACTTGAAGACAGTGAAAAGCATGATTGTTTTTTGTGTTATGATTTGGCTAATCCAGACAAGGACACAGAGTTGCTTGTTCTATGGAGAACGCAGCTTTCTATGGTTATCTTCAACAAATTTCCCTATAACAATGGTCATCTTCTAGTTGCGCCCAAGAGGCATATCCCAGATTTAGCGGCTGCTAGTGATTTGGAACTCACCGATTTAATGATGCTGGTGCGTGATGCGCAGGTCGCCCTAAAAGATGTTCTAAACTGTCATGGGTTTAATGTTGGCATTAATATTGGTCGCTGCGCTGGTGCAGGAGTGCCGGACCACGTTCATATTCATATCGTTCCTCGCTGGGACGGAGATACTAATTATATGAGCGTCTGTAGCGATACAGATGTTATAAGTCAGTCCATGCAAGAGCTTTACGCTGAACTAAAAAGTTATGCAGAGCAAAACTCATTGCCAAGGGTAAACTATTAGTGAGTGTTGAGGAAAGGATTCTAACGTCTTGAAAAGCTCTGAGCAACTATCTTTACTTGCCACCTACGCTGCTAGAGCAGAAACTAGCCAAGGCAGAGAATTCCCTCAAAAGAAACATCCATACAGGTCTGGATTCGATAGGGATAGGGACAGAATAATCCACTCAAGCGCTTTTAGAAGGCTTGAAGGAAAGACTCAGGTTTTCACCCCTTCCAGAGATGATAACTTCAGGACTAGGCTAACCCACAGCATTGAGGTTGCTCAAATTGGCAGAACTATTGCCAAAGTACTGAGGCTAAACGAATCACTAACAGAGGCAATATGCCTTGCGCACGACCTTGGGCACAGCCCGTTTGGTCATTGTGGTGAGACTGCGTTGGCTAAGATTATGAAAAATGATGGCGGCTTTGAGCATAATAAACAAACCATGAGAATTGTTGAGATATTTGAGAAGCCATATCCTGAGTTTCGGGGTTTGAATCTCCTATACGAAACTCGTATTGGCCTTAGCCGCCATTATAGCCCATACGATAAGCCAGAGGCAGATAACTTCAAAGAGAAGAACGCTTCGCTTGAAGGGCAGATTGCAAATGTTGCGGATAGAATAGCCTATAACTGCCATGATGTTGAAGATGGTCTGCGCAGCCGAATCATCAGTCACGATGATTTGAGCAAAATCGAGATATACCGCAGAGCCTACGACGAAATCGGGGCAGATAAGATTGGTGATAGTTATGTGCGCAATAACCGTGTTGTTAAGACTATTATGAATCGTTTGATTGGCAATGCTATAAAAGAGAGCGAGCTGAGGATTAAATCATTTTCCCCAAAATCTCTCAGAGATGTTATGGATAACCAGAAGCAATTAATTGACTTAGATAAGGGGCTAGATAGTGAGCTGCGCGAGCTTGAGAGCTTCTTGCTAAGAGAGATGTATCTTGGCAAAGAGATTAGTCTTGCCACATCGAAGGTAGAGGATTGGCTTAGCACTCTATTTGAGAGATTTACACACAAATCCGATTTGATGCCGGGTTATTATAGAAGTTTTATAGATGAGTTTGGTTTATCAAGGGCGGTTTGCGATTATATTGCCGGAATGACTGACTCTTACTGTTTAAAAATACTTGATAGTTAGATAAATGAAAATTTGGAAGGTTAGAATATGAAACGTATGTTTACTAGCTGTTTTGGGCTAGGTTTTATGCCGTTTGCGCCAGGGACGTGGGGCTCTATTCCGTTAGTTGCGGTGTTTGTTCTTGCGGCTTTGTTTGCGCCAAATGTTTGGATTGCGGCTTCTATTGTGGCAGCAGTGGGTATTTTCTTTTCTTTTGCATGCGTTAAATTTGCACCAACAGTAATGGAGATTACTGGCAAAAAAGACCCATCTGAGATTGTTGCCGATGAATGTGGCGGTCAGGCGGTGGCGATTCTTATTGCGATGCTCGTTAATCCAGACATGAAGTTTCTATTTATCACGGCATGCGCTATATTCTTCTTGTTTAGGGTTTTTGATGTTGTAAAGCCTTGGCCTGTAAATAAGTTAGAGGAATTGCCAGCCGGTTGGGGCATTCTTGCTGACGATCTTTTTGCAGGTGTTTATGCGGGATTGATCTATTGGCTCTTTTTCTCACAAGGTTGGCTAGAGCATATCAATAATTGGTATTTCGTTGAGAGTAAGCTCAATCCAATCTACGCAGGAGTTCTTGGAATTGTGCAGGGGCTTACAGAGTTTCTGCCAGTATCTTCTTCAGGGCATCTCATTTTCTTTGAACATTTCGACCCTAAGCTAAACTCAGAATCGCAAGAGATGCTTCTCTTTGATATTGCTATTCACGTTGGAACACTAGGCGCTATTTTTCTAGTATTTGGCAAGAATATCCTTGAGTTGATTAAGGATTTTCTAACGTTTGGAAAATATGGCAAGAATCCAATCGAAATATATAAGAAATCGCCTAGTGTGCATTTTGTTGTATGTATTTTACTCACAACCCTCACAACAGCAATACTTTACAAGCTTTTCGAAGATAGGCTAAAATCCGCAAGACAACTCTCTATTGTCGTGCCAATGTGGGTGATAACTGGTGTTATACTCTTTGTTACCGATATGAAAAAGAACACAAAGAAGGAGCTTTTAGATATTGGTTTGCTCAGCGCTATAATTATTGGTGCCGCGCAGGCTGGTGCAATAATGCCAGGTATATCAAGAAGTGGTACGACTATCTGCGTTGCTATTTTCCTTGGAATACGCAGGAAATGGGCGGTCGAATATAGTTTTATGATTTCAATACCGGCGATTTTGGGGGCGGCGATTTTAGAGTTCGACCCAGCCGCATTTGGCGTTATTTCTATTCCAGCGATGATAACGGGCGTGCTTTGCTCGTTTATTGTTGGAATTGTCTCTATCAATATTTTGATTAAGCTAAACGAGAAGAAAAAGCTTAAATATTTCAGTTACTATTGTTGGGCGTTAGCGGCGGTAGTTTTCGTCTTGTATTTACGCTGATTTTGTGAGAAAATACATCCTCTTGATTGCAGGAGTTTGCGGGGTTGATTTATCGAATGATGAAAGTTGTTTTTGGAGATAGCAATGGTAGTTGCCACATTTAGTAAATATTCTAAACAAAATCTGATAATAGCAATCGTAATTTGTATTGGCGCGATTATAGTTTGTGTCCATGATGGCTACTACAATCAGGATTTTATCAACAAGCACACAATCGATGGTCAAATTGACTCTGTCTTGGCGTTTAATAAATACAGCCCACCAGTGTTTGCTATTTTTGCGATACTTGCGACGATAAGGTACTATGTTGTAGGTAGTTACAAGGTTGTCGCAGGTGATGATTCTATTGAAGTAGATGGCAAACTAGCCATAAAATACGACGATATTGATAGCCTAAACGCAACCTATTTTGATATTAAGGGCAAGGGCTACTTTACTCTAAAATACAAAAGTAGCGATGGCAGTCTCAAAGAGCTTAAAGTTTCCAAGAAGAGATATGATGGAACAAGTGAGCTTCTAGAGACGATAGTTTCAAAAATAAGTTGAAAAATTGCTGTTTGAGATTACAATTCTTGCTTTGGCCGCAGGGCGATTCTTTTGCTTTGCGGTTTATTTATGGACGCAGTCCTTTTTTGGATGCGCGAGTTTCTAGTGCCGGTAAACGAGTGAGTTCTGGTTTAGCGGCGAGTTGATATGAAAAAATATAAAATTTGAGGCCAAAAGCATGAATCGTTGTGTTGTAGGATTGCAGTGGGGAGACGAAGGTAAGGGGAAGGTTGTTGATATTCTTGCCGAACAAAGTGATGTCGTTGTACGTTTTGCTGGCGGCGCAAATGCTGGTCATACCGTGGTAATCGGCGATAAAAAATTCAAACTCCACCTTATGCCTAGTGGCGCCGTAAGAGATGATGCATGTTGCGTTGTTGGAAATGGCGTGGTTATGGACCCTGAGATATTTATTCAAGAAATTGAAGGGCTAGACAAGCAGGGTATCTCAATGGATTCGCGTTTATTTATAAGCGAAAATGCACATGTTGTCCTATCTTATCACAAGCTTGAAGATAGTCTGCGCGAGGCATCGCTTGGAAAGAACAAAATTGGCACTACCAATCGCGGTATTGGCCCTTGCTATAGTGACAAGATTGGCAGGAGTTATGCAATACGTATGGCTGATTTTAGGGATCTAGCCTCTCTAAAAGACAAACTTACCAAAATTGTAGAATACAAGAATAAAATATTCTCCGCTCTATACGATGCAGAGCCAATCGATGTTGACAGCGTTTTTGAGTCTTGCAAGGTTTATGCAGACAAGCTAGTCAAATATGTAACTAACACTACTAAATACTTGCATGAAGCTATAGACGACGGGAAAAACCTTCTCTTTGAAGGTGCACAAGGCGCTCTTCTAGATCTTGACCATGGCACATTCCCATTTGTAACAAGCTCAAACGCATCTGCTTTGGGTATGGCTCCAGGTTGCGGCGTTCCTTCTAGATTAGTGGATGATTTCCTTGGGGTAATCAAGGCCTACACAACTAGAGTTGGCGCAGGCCCGTTTCCTAGCGAGCAAGACAATGAGATTGGTCAGCTAATTCGCGATAAGGGAAATGAGTATGGTACAACTACAGGCAGGCCGAGACGTTGCGGCTGGTTTGATGGTGTTGTTGTAAAATATTCAGCCAAGATAGGCGGGATTGACCAATTGGCAATGATGCATCTAGACACTCTCTCTGGAATGAAAGAGTTGAAGCTTTGCAAATCTTACATTGTCGATGGCGTTGAGACAGACTTCTTCCCATCTGATGCCAAAACTCTTGAGAAGGTTGAGTGTGTGTATGAAACTCTACCTGGATGGGATGAAGATATTACAGCGATTAGTGATTACAACGACCTGCCAGCAAACGCTAAGGCGTATGTTGATATGGTTGAGAAAATAACAGGTGTTAGAGTTGGAGTTGTTGGAGTTGGCCCTGGTAGAAGTCAGGCTATCTTTAGAAACTAATGAACGAATACTTTAAACAAAGACGCTTAGCCGCCGCAGAAAGGCTTGGTATTGCCCAAGAGAAAATACCACGCCACGTTGCAATCATAATGGACGGTAACGGGCGCTGGGCGCAGCAACGCGGCGAGCCTAGATTTGTTGGGCACAGAGAGGGTGGCAAGAGGGTAGAACCTATAACTCTCGCTGCAAGCGATATGGGGATTGAGGCTATTAGTCTCTACTCGTTTAGTTTACAAAATTGGAAACGTCCGGCGATGGAAGTCGATTTTCTAATGCAACTCTTTACACGTTATCTCGTGGAAATTCGCGGCATGTTAAAAGATAACAATGTAAGGCTCAAGCACCTTGGCCGTATCGAAGGCCTTCCAAGTTTGCTTGTTGATGAGCTCCTAAAGACAGAAGAGATTACGAGTGGCTACGATGGGCTAACCCTTGGGCTAGCTCTTAACTACGGCTCTCGGGAGGAGGTAGTTGATGCAGCAAAATCTATCGCAGAGAAGGTCGCCTCTGGCGAGATAACCGTTGATGATATTGACGAGACTCTCGTATCTGATAATCTCTATACTGCTGGTTTGCCCGACCCAGACCTTGTAATAAGAACCTCACATGAGCTGCGCATGAGTAATTTTCTGCTCTGGCAGAGCTCGTATGCGGAGTTTTATATTGCGGGTAAGTTTTGGCCCGATTTTATGGTTGAAGATTTTGAAGAGGCGATAGTTAAATTTGCAGATCGCTCGCGCAGAATGGGCGATGTCAAACCAGTTAATTAATCTATTAGTAGAAGGCTTAACATGCTAAAGTATCGATTACTTTTTGGCTTCTTAATGATAATGGCATTGGCCTTTATATTGTGGCTTGATAAAAGTTTCTCGTTTACCATTTCCAATGGCGCAACTATCCATGCAACAGTTCTCTCTGCGCTCTTGGTTTTAATATCACTTCCAGCGGTTATTGAGATTAAAAAACTATCCGCACAAAAGGGAATGGTTCTCTTTACTCCGATAGCGATGATTGGAGCGGTTCTGCTTTCTCTCATCTGGTATCTGCGCCAATATGTGGGCGCTAACGTTGCAGGTGGAATGTCGTTTGAGTTTATTTTTCTAATTGCAACGCTCTCTTCTATTTTCTTTGCTACATATATTTATCAAGCCCGTCGATTTGGTACTGAGGGGACATTCCTAAACTGTTCAGTCAATATGTTTGCCACTATATATCTTGGCTTGCTAAGTAGTTTTATGCTTGGAATTAGAATTGAGTTTGGTTTTTGGCCATTGATAATGACATTGGTCACAGTAAAATCTTCCGATATTGGAGCCTACACTGTTGGCAGAATGTTTGGAAAGCATAAGTTTGCTCCAAAGATTTCTCCGGGTAAGACGTGGGAGGGAATGTTTGGCGCAAGTCTATTTGCAGCATTGGTTGGGGCTGCGTTTGCGAGTAATATAGAATCTATAGCCATTTGGCAGGGTGCAGTATTTGGGGTTGTCTTTGCATTTATTGGTCAGTTTGGTGATCTTGCAGAGTCTATGCTCAAACGCGATTCACAGTTGAAAGATTCATCGTCATCGATTCCAGGTTTTGGCGGTGTTTTAGATATTATAGATTCACCACTTGTTGCGGCTCCGTTTGCATATCTATTCTTTTCTATAATTAATGCTAGAGTGATATAAAGGTGGAACGTACTGTAAAACTTGATAGAGCAAACCTAGAAGAACTCTTTGGTCCTTCAGATAAATACCTAAAGATAATTCGTGACGCGTTTAAAATTAAGATTACAGCTAGAGCTGACGAATTAAATCTAAGTGGCACTGAAGAATCGGTTGCTAGGGCAAATTTAGCCATAACCAAGATGCGTAGAAAACTCTCTCATAATTCCTACATTACAGAACGTGAGGTTAAGAGTATCGTTTTGCAGGTAACATGCGATTTGGATAACTATGCTGGTTACGGAGTACGCGTTTATCCACCTAGAGATATTATCGAGCCATTTACTAAAGCTCAAAAGCTCTACATTGAGACCATTCGTAAAAATGCCCTAACGTTTTGCTCAGGGCCTGCCGGTACTGGTAAAACATACTTGGCGGTTGCTGTTGCGGTTGCGATGCTCAGAGCTCAAGAGGTTCGAAAGATTGTACTTGTTCGACCAGCAGTCGAAGCTGGTGAGCGGCTAGGATTTTTGCCCGGCGACATTGAAGCGAAGGTAAATCCATACCTACGCCCATTATTTGACAGTCTAGAAGATATGATGGAATTTTCTCAGATGCGCAGGTTTATGGAGATGGATATCATAGAGGTGATACCGCTAGCATTTATGAGAGGTCGAACCCTAAACGATGCGGCGATAATTTGCGATGAGGCTCAAAATACAACACCGTCTCAGATGTTGATGTTTTTGACGAGGCTTGGAAGGGATTCCAAAATGATTGTAACTGGCGACCTCACCCAAGTAGACCTTGACAAAGGCGACAAGAGTGGAATGCTAGATGCCTATAACGTATTAAAAGATGTCAAAAATGTTGGTTTCGCAAAGCTCGAACGCCGTGATATCGTGCGTCATAAATTAGTACAGAATATTGTTGCAGCGTATGAAAGCCATAAAGAATCTAACCGTACGAGGGTTTCTTGATGAAGTTTTTGAAACGTAACAACAAGAAGATAAGCCCACGTAGAAAGCAGCTACGTGATAACTTTGCTGATGAACGTGTGGATTGGCTAATTAAATTAGTGAACGAGGGAATACTCGGCGCGTCATTAATTGCGGTTCTATTTGTAGTGCTAGCAACTATGATACTTAGTTTTAGCACTGTGCGCAGCTCGGAGTTTGGTTGGCTAAGTTTCACAAAAATTTTCGCTACGTTTCTCATCGTAGTGATTGTAACTGCAGGTGCAAGTCTATATATATATTCGCGGCAGATACGTATTGTTCAAAATACAGTACGTGGATTTTCAATGCTACTGCTCTTTGCAGGGCTTCTATTA
>WGDE01000020.1 GCA_015493385.1 Phycisphaerae bacterium | reverse complement strand
CTTAAAACGGCAGCGTCCTCTGTGAGACTCATTCTTTGTCTGTTGTCTGGTGCAAGATTCGTCGTTAAGGCGTAGACCTGCTCAGGTAGAGAGAAAAAACGTATAAGTTCTTGGAGGACTTCATAAGATTTGTGCATTAAAACGCCGCCGCAAGATAGTTCAGGGTCGCTTAGCCAGCGATTTTCTTTGAGTTGCATGTCGGTTGGATATGCGCCGTATATGCTCAAGAGATAGATGTCTTTTGGCGAATCCTCGCTAGAGAGATAATTGCGCATTGCCGAAAAACCTGAGCTATAGGCGAGAGTGTTGGCAACGGTATATATTGTCTCATTTTTATTTGATGCTTTAGCGATTTCCAAAAGGTCCTCAAAAACAGGACCTGCATGTGAGACCTTTAAAATGTTAATCTTGTTTTTAAGCGCCAAGAGAGCTATTTCTGTTGTGACTTGATTGTTAGTCGCATCTATGAGCAGATTAATCTCACTTTTTAAGATTAGCTGTCTTTGATCGTCGAAGCTTGCGCAATCATATTTTTTTGAGAGTCTTTGGCAGAGCTGGATATCTAAATCGTATATTGCAACGATACTGTAGATCTCGCTCTGAGATATTACATCAAGGTATTCGATTGCCTGATCACTCAAGCCTAGCAGCCCAACTCTTATCTCAATTTTCTCTCTCAATTGCACCGTCCTTGAGCTTTAAACCCCGTTTAAGGACATCCTTAAATAGTAATGTCCTTATTGTCATCTTCTGTCTTGTTCGCCATAGAGTAGTCATTGTCTTGGCGTGAATGGTTAACTCCAAGCTTCTGCTCATAGAGATTAACTACATCCTCAGGGCCAAGACCAAGGCATTGTGCAAGGCTAATCCAGAAAAAAAGCATATCGATAACTTCAACTCTGGCATTCTGAAGGTCGTTTATCATAAAACGTTTACCATCTTTTGCCTCTTTACACCAATGTTTCCAAAATGTGCAATCTCTGAGTTCTTCTAGTTCGTTACTCATAGCAGCGATATAGTTATTTAACCATTCACCAGCGTATTGTGGGTCGAAATTTTCTCTTAATGCTTTAGCGTCAAAGCCAGTTCTTAGGTTAAGCTCTGCTTGTTTTTCAAAAAGTTTCTTCAGCATTGTTTTATTGTAGCTTTCTTAAAAAAAAGTTAGTTGTCAAAATTCACAAAACGCTCTGGTAGTGGGAACGCTGAGCATAATTCATTAACTTCCTTGCCGACCTTTTCGATTACCTGCGCATCATCAATATTGTTAGCAATTTCATCGAAGAATCTGGCAATTACATCCATCTGCTCTTCTTTCATTCCTCTGGTAGTGATTGCAGGGGTTCCAATTCTGACTCCGCTAGGGTTAAATGGAGAGGCAGGGTCGTTTGGCACGGTATTGCAGTTTGATACGATATTCGCCATATCGAGAGCCTTGCTCATCTTCTTACCTTTGATGCCCTTGTTTATCATATTAATCAGAATCAAGTGGTTGTCTGTGCCGCCTGAGACCAAGTCAAAGCCATATTCCATAAGCTTTTCTGCCAATCTCTTGGCATTTTTAACAATTTGTTGAGCGTAGTCTGCAAAATCTGCAGTTGCCGCTTCTGCCATAGCTACGGCAATTCCTGAGATTGTATGCATATGAGGCCCACCTTGCATTCCAGGGAATACTGATTTATCTATCGCGGTTGCAAGCTCTTCTTTGCACATAAGCATTCCACCGCGTGGGCCGCGCAGAGTCTTGTGTGTTGTTGTTGACACGATATCAGCATACGGAACTGGGCTCATGTGAACACCGCCAGCGACAAGGCCTGCGATATGTGCAATGTCGCTCACTAGATAAGCTCCGACACTATCCGCTATCTCTTTGAAAGCCTTGAAATCTATTTCTCTTGGATAGGCGGTCGCGCCTGAGATTATAACCTTTGGTTTGTGTTTTTTTGCAAGGTCAGCAATCTCGTCATAGTCAAACATACCGGTATCGTCGTTGACTTTGTATTGAACGGAGTTGAACACTTTACCAGTTGCGCTAACTTTCCAGCCGTGTGTTAGGTGTCCGCCTTCTGGAAGGGCAAGTCCCATTATAGTGTCGCCTGGTTGACAAATTGCCATATATGCTGCCATATTGGCGACAGAGCCTGAGTATGGCTGAACATTTACGTGATCCGCAGAGAATACCTTTTTCGCTCTATCTATTGCTAGAGTTTCAATCTGATCTGTAATTTGCTGGCCTTCATAATATCTCTTGCCAGGGTATCCTTCAGCGTATTTATTTGTCAAACAACTTCCAGTGGCGTTCATAACTGCCTCTGAGACATAGTTTTCTGAAGGTATAAGCCTAATTGCACCATCTTGACGCAGCTTTTCTTCTTTAATTAGTTTTGCGACTTTAGGGTCTTGTTGCTCTAGAGCGGTCAACATTATACTTTCTCCGAAGATTAAATTATCTTGGCAACCTTTAGAGTAATTCTCATATAAGCTGCCTAATCGTAAATTCCTTAAAAAACTTATTTTCATTCAGGATGTGCAGAAAATCTGTCACTAGTACCTAAATGCATAAGCTCAACAAACACGTTCTTATATCATAGAATCAGCTGTGCAACAAGTTTTATTTAATTGACATTAATGCATTTAATAGCTAGGATAATCCGCAAATAATATGGGGTTTTTCTATCGCTGCGGCCAATTGCGTGGCAAAATAACTTGAGTGAGTATTTTATGAGCGAACATGACATTGAAGTTGCAATTGAGAAGGCAATAGCGTTTTTTGAACGCGGAGAGCAGGTCGCCTCTACGGACAACTTCGACTATGCAATAGAAATGTATCTTGAGGGGATAAAGCGTGCGCCTGACGCTCTAGAGCTCGGCCATATTCCTCTTAGGCGAGTTGCTCTGATACGTCAGGGTAAAGGCGGTAAGAAGCCGTCAATGCTGGAGAGAATCAAAAAGAGAAACGCCAAAGACCCTCTTGAGGAGCTAATCAACGCCGAGGGGTTACTCGCGAAAGACCCAGACAACCTTGCCTATGCGCAGGATATGTTAAAGGCGGCAGTTAAAGGAGGTTGGAATAGAACTGCTGGCTGGATAGCCGATTTGGTGTTTAGTGCAATTCGGAATCAAGACAAGCCAGATATCTCAGAATTGCAATTTCTAAAAGATGTCTATGAGAAATTGCAGAAATTTGATTTGGCAGTTGCCGCTGCAATGCTTGCAGCCGCTGCTGACCCTGATAATGGAGCCTTGGCAGATGAAGTAAAGAACGTAAGTGCAAGGGCGGCAATGTTTAAGGGTAAATATGACCAAGGTAAGGATTTTAGTGGGTCTATAAAAGATAAGGAATCTCAAGAGCTACTACATTCTCAAGATGCAGTGGTTAAAACTGACGATTACAAGGCAAAATCCGTTGCGCTTGCTCGTAAAAAACTCGCAGAAGAGCCCAATTCCTATGTCAATAGGATTAAGCTTTGCGATGCGCTTGTTGAGCTAGGTAGCGATGAGAGCTACAACGAAGCCGTCTCTATGCTGAAGAAATATTATAGAGACACTAAAGATTTTGCATACAGGCGATATCTTGGTGAGATTGAAATCAAATATCACAGGAGAAAACTCGCACTTGCCCGACAGAGTTATTCGGGTAATACAGGCAATGAGGAGCTAAAGAAAGCGATAATGCAGATGACGGCCAAGCTTAACAAGCTAGAGTTTGATCATTTCGAACTTTGTGTCAGGAATTATCCGACGGATATGAAGTTTAAGTATGAGCTTGCCCTACGGTATCTACTTCGCAGAGATTTTGACAAAGCCATACCCCTATTTCAGGATGCGCGAAAGGAGCCAAGGCTGAAAATTTTTGCAATGAACAAACTTGGTATTTGCTTCTTTCACAAAGCTTGGTATGATGACGCAATTGATATCTTCAATGAAGCTATCGATTCCTATGAAATTGATGACAATGACATAGCAAAAGAGCTCAGATACAACCTTGCGCGTTCATTGGAAGAGTCAAAGAAGCACAAAGAAGCTCTTGAAATTTTTAGGAAGTTGGCGCAGATTGATTATGAATACAAGGATGTTCGTCAGCGAATTGATGCTTTGAGAAAAGAGCAGTAGTGAAATATGATAACCTCTCAGTCAAAAGAGATTAAATAGTAGTTAGAAAATCAGGAGACAAAGGTGGCACATTCTTTATCAGCCCAAAAAAGAGTAAGACAGAATCAAAAGGCTAGAACGATAAATAGAGTTCGTAAGAGCCAAGTTAAAACTGCAATCAAGAAATTTGAAGTTGCACTTAAATCTGGCGACGTTGCTGCTGCAAAAGAGCAGTTCCGTTTGACTGTTAAGAAGATTGACCAAGTTGCTGACACAAGTACAATGCACAAGGGTACTGCGTCACGCAAGAAATCTCGTCTTGCTAGAAGATTAAACGCAATGATTGCAAAGAGTAAGTAATTACTCTTTAATTATCTTGTTACAAAAAAAGCGTCCAACCGCTTAATGATTGGACGCTTTTTATTATGCGCAAATTTAAGGGACGTTAAAATTTAACTTCACAACCATAACTACAACTTCAACTGCTTTAACGCAAGAGGGACCCTATTAGAGTTGAAACTCTAACAGGGCAAGCGATAGAGACGCGGACGACGCAAACGAAACGTATTAGAGCAACTTGTTTTATGTTTTAGAATTGGAATGCGACTATTGTCGCACTATTTTACGTCGAGCAGCGCTTGCGCTACCGCGCTAAGCGAAGAACGCTCATCTGCAATAAAAAGATAAGGGGCGCCTGTTGAGCGAAGACCTCCAGTTGCAAGCTCTTTATTTGTAATTGGAAATCTCCACTCTTGAGCTCAGATTTTGATTCCTCTTAGACTCATCTTACCATGTTGTATTCACTTGGTAGCTAATTGTTGCAGTAGAGTCGGCATCTATCTTGACATTGAATCTTGCAGTGTAGGCATCAATCATTTCGTATTTTGCTGAGGCTTCTTTGATGGTTAGGTTTTGATTTTTGCTCACCTTTTCATCTACATAAACAGTGACTGCGCTGTCCTTGCGATTTTTAAGTGTTATCTCTCTAGTTACTCTACTGTAATTGTTGCCGTGCTTGGCCTTTGTTATTTTCATTTCTGGGACAATATCAAATGCATCGCCTATGTAGAGTGAAACTTTTTCTTTTCTAGCGGTATGGTCAATTGAATCTTCACCAACAAATTCAAGTCCACCATCAGCGTCGTCTCTTTTGAAGACTCTAATCTTTCCTTTTGGAAGTGCAATTCCCAGTGAGTTTTCTTTAGTATTTTCAAATTCGAACTTAGTCTTTACTTTATCCCCTTTGGTTAGGTAAGGATATTGTGAGACTTCATAGACGTATATCTTATTAGTTGCTATAGAAGATGTTGGTTTGATAAATTGTATCTGTTTGATTTGGTTGTTTTCAATAGTTGATTCTCTAGCAAGGCTGTACATATGGTATTCCATGAACGCCTTCTCTTGAAAACTGCCTATAGAGTCGCTCGCGGCATAAACCATATTTCTTCTTTGCCTGTAGTCAGCAGATTTAACTCTGCGCACATCACCAGCTATGAGTTTTATTTTGGCATCTTTGTAGCTACCGCCGCTTTTGTTGTTTATAGTTACCCAGCCGCTAAGTTCAATTGCGTTCTCATCAGCGTTTAATATTGCGAGATAATCACTTTTCCAGACGATACCTCCAGTTGTGTATGTTGTTTGGCAAAGCTCGTTTGAAGCAGTGTTGGAATTTGCTAGCCACAGTAGCGTTGGTTTTGTTACCAGATTACCGGGTAGGTTCTTTAACGAGATATTAGCGACATTAGAGCGATTTGTAACGCTTAATCCATCGTCGGTTTCTATTACCAGTTCATTTCCAACATAAGAGAGGAGTTTGCCTTCAACAACGCTGCCAGAATCAGAGCCACTGCCTTTGGTGTATATGGTTACGTCTTGGTCTATGTAGCGTTTTAGCAGGGCATCAAAACTGACTAGATCGTAATTATAATTTTGCTCAAGAATAGTTATCTCATCATTAGAGCCTACTGTTTTAAATATTACGCTTGTTGGGTCAATTAATGCAGCTACATTGGAAAAGAGTACCTTGTTTTTTCCCTGCTTAAACTCTATAAGACGTGTGTCTTTTACAACGGCAAAGTTGTCGTTATAGATAGTTATTGCAATTGATTTATCTGGTTTTGTCTGTGCAAAGAGATTTTGCGTTATGATTGTTAATGTAAGTAGAATTGTAATTGTCTTTTTCATGGTCATTCTCCATTAATAAAATGTGTGAGACTCTTGAAAGATAAGGTGTTCTTAATTTCAAGAGTAATCACTTTTCGCCTAGAATGCAAATTTAAGTTTCAAAGGTTGTTTCTTCTATTATAATAGGGCTTACATACTTAGACTCTTTAAAGGTAGGAAAGTTCCGGAGAAAATTACATGAAAATAATCTACTCGATTACTCGAATAACCATACTCTTGTTTTTGCGTGCTATTACCAAAATAAGAGTCTTTGGCAAGGAGAATATCTCCTCTAGCGGCGGGCAGTTGATTGTAAGTAATCATAAGTCTTTTTTAGATGGCATTCTTTTATCAATAGCAAGCAAGAGGAAGGTTGCTTTCTTTATTGATAGTCACCATTACAACAAAAAGGTTACAGCCTTTATAGCCCGCTCATTTGATGCGATACCAATAGATTTCTCGCAGAGTAAGAAAGATTTAGAGTCTTCAATGCAACCAGCGGTTGATGCGATAAACGCTTCAGAGACCGTTTGTTTTTTCGCAGAGGCAGATATTACTAAGATAGGCTTTCTGCGTAAATTTAGAGATGAGTTCACTTATATTTCTAAGAAGACGGGCTCGGAGATTGTGCCGGCATTTATAGGAGATAGTGAGCTAGTTGGAAATCTAAAGTTTAATGCTAGGCGTCTATTGGTTGGAAGGTTTTCGCGTTATAGAGTCTCTGTGCATTTTGGAGAAGTTCTCTCTAGCGATGCAACCGCCAAAGAAGTTCATCAAAGAGTTAGCCTTCTTGGCTGTGATTATTTTGAGAAACTAAAAGAAGAACGGAAATCTCTTGGTTATCGATTTATAGCAGTAGCAAGACGTAATCTACTGCGCGAGAGTATCAGTGATTCTATGGGTGAAAAGCTCTCGTATGCTAAATTATTGGTAGCTTCTATTGCTCTTGCGACAAAGATTGAACGCTCATCCAGAAATCAAGAATGTATAGGAGTGTTTTTGCCAAGTAGCTGCCCAGCGGTGGTTGTTAATCTAGCAATAGCTATTGTGGGCAAGGTAATTGTTAATTTGAATTATACAGCATCTAAAACTGCAAGAGATATTGCCGTTCAAGAGTGTGAATTGCAAAGCATCTATACTTCTAGAAGATTCTTGAAGAGACTGCCCAACATTGAAGAAAGACCAGAGTATATATATCTTGAGGATCTTGCAAAAGAGATTGGGAAGCTAGATCGAATTGACGCATTGTTTAAATCTCTCTTTTTTCCTAGAAGAGTGTTGTGTCCTCAGGATAATTTCACAGCAGATTCAATTGCGACGATAATTTATTCTTCCGGCAGTAGTGGCAGGGCAAAGGGGGTAATGCTTAGCCACCATAACATTATCTCTAATGTTGAGGCTGCGCAGATTATCTTTGATATTAAACGAGAAGATTCGCTCTGTGGAGTGCTACCATTTTTTCACAGCTTTGGATTTACATGTACAATATGGCTTCCGCTCTTGAGCGGGGCATCGGCTAGTTACATTCCCAACCCATTAGAATCTCTAACTGTTGCCAAGGTAATCAGGCAAAAGAAATGTAGCATTCTTCTTGCAACACCAACATTCATTTCAAACTATACTCGCAGAATCGACAGAGAAGATTTTGCATCGCTACGTATCGTTCTTGTTGGAGCGGAAAAACTCAAGAAGAAAATTGCCGATGCATTTATTGCCAAATTCGGCAAAGAACTTTTAGAGGGTTACGGAGCTACAGAGCTATCTCCTGTTACAACTCTTAATATGACCAATGTAGAAACTCACAATGGTATTCAGGTAGCCAATAAACCTAATACTGTGGGTATGGCAGTTCCGGGTGTGACGCTTAAGGTTGTGGATGTTAATACTTTTGAAACCCTTGGCCCTCAAGAACAAGGGCTTCTGTGCGTTAGAGGCCCTAATGTAATGGTTGGTTACAAGAATATGGAGCAGGAGACGCAAGATGTTCTCGAAGACGGTTGGTATTGTAGCGGCGATATTGCAAAAATTGATGAAGATGGTTTTGTGAGTATCGTAGATAGGCTCAGCCGTTTTAGTAAGATAGGCGGTGAGATGGTTGCGCATGTCGTGGTTGAAGAATTTTTCATGAACCTTGGAGATTGGGACCATCAAGTGGTAGCTATAAGCAGCGTTCCAGACGATAGAAAAGGTGAGCAACTTGTTGTGTTATACCTTGATGAGATTAAAGAAGATATTGATGAATTTTACGAAAAGATTACATCGAGCGACCTAGCAAATATCTATAAGCCAAAGAGAAGTAACTATTTTGCTGTAGAGAGTTTTCCGGTTCTTGGTACTGGAAAACTAGATATACTTGGTCTGCGCAGGCTTGCTTTAGATGCAATGTTGAGCGAGTAAATTTAAAAAGAGCCGAGTTTAGCAATCTAGCCCCGGCTCTTTTTCTATATCCACTTATTAAAACTCTTTAGGGTTAGGAAGGTCTCAGTTCTTGAGATACCATCTACCTTTGAGAGTTGTTGTGTTAAGAATTCGATTAATCCCTTATTGGAATCAACCAATACTTCAATCATAATATCGTAATGGCCAGATAAGATTGATACTGAGATTACATTTTTTAATTTAAGAATTTCTTTTGCCTTTGTCTCCAAGAGCTTAGACTCTGAGATGACAACAGTTACCACAGCAAGCTGTTGATTTTCTAGAATCTCAGGGTTTCTTAGCGCCCGTATCTTGATAATACCAGCATCTTGAAGTTTCTTTATTCTTTGACGAATAGTTCCTTCTGAAACTCCAAGCTCATTTGCTATGGTAGTATTAGACTTATGTTCTTTTGACAAAAGATCTATAATCTGCCAGTCAGTCTTATCTGGTTGCATCTGTTTCTACTCCAAAATTAACTCTGGAGCAGTATAGTCTATGCCTAGACTTTTCGCAACACCTTCATAAACACATTTACCATTGTATACATTAAGACCGTTAAGTACGCTATCGCTCATTTTGCAAGCTTTCTCTAGTCCATTGTCTGCTATTAATAGCCCATATTCTAGGGTTGTACTCGTTAGAGCAATCGTTGAGGTTAGTGCAACTGCGCCAGGCATATTTGCCACGCAATAGTGAACTACATCATCAATTGTGAAGATTGGGTCGTCATGAGTTGTTGCTTTTGTAGTTTCAAAACATCCACCTTGGTCTACTGCAACATCAACAATAACAGCTCCTTTTTTCATATGCTTTAGATGCTCACGTTTGATTAGCTTTGGAGCTTTTCTTCCCGGCAGAAGTACTGCACCAATAACTAAATCTGCATCAATTATAGAGTTGTAAATATTCGCATCTGTACTGTAGAGAGTGTTTACACGTGAACCGAAGATGTCGTCAAAATATTCGAGCCTTTTTGAGCTGATATCTAGAATTGTAACATTTGCGCCGCAACCAATAGCCATCTTGCAGGCGTTTATTCCCACTACGCCGCCGCCAATTATGACAATATTGCCACGTTTAACGCCCGGTACGCCTCCAAGAAGCACGCCTCTGCCGCCAAACGGCTTTTCAAGGTACTTCGCACCTTCTTGCACAGAAAGACGCCCAGCAATCTCACTCATTGGCTTTAGGCATGGAAGTTGGTTGTCGGCGTTGGTTATTGTTTCGTATGCAACAGCCTTCACATTATTTTTCATTAGCGATTGTGTTAAGGGCATATCCGCAGCAAGATGCAGGTAGGTGTAGAGAATTTGTCCTTCGTGAAAAAGATCGTATTCTTGAGCTATCGGTTCTTTAACCTTAATTATCATCTCGCATGCATCAGTAATTGTTTTTGAGTCTGAAGCAATTGTAGCGCCAGCAGCTACATACTCACTGTCTTGGAATCCTGCATTCTCTCCAGCTCCAGTTTCAACCATTACTTCGTGGCCATGTGCAATGTATGCCGACACGCAAGAAGGTGTAAGGCCGACTCTGTACTCGTGTGTTTTGATTTCTTTAATAGTTCCAATTTTCATATTGACTCCTAGATTACATTTTTATTTCGTTAATCGTATTAAAATAGGAGTGTATTGCGAAAAACGTAGAAAGTCAAGGGTTGTGACTGATTTTTCTTTAGGAAATGAATCTTATGATGGGATTGTATTGGAGGCCTTAGTTTTTGATAAACTCTCTTTTTATCATAAGTCTTTGAATATGCCGATATTACGTACAGTGTTTTCAGTTAATCTTTCTTAGAATCAAGGGATTGCAATGAAAGAAGTCTTTAAAAAACTCATAATGAAGTTTATCTCGAACAAAGGGTATGTAGCTTCAAACAAAAGCGGTTTAGCCAGAGATATGGGAATCTCCAGCGACGATAATGCGGCATTTAGTGAGGCCTTTAATGAGCTTAAGGATAATGATCAAATCAGTATTAAACGTGGTATAATAGGGTTGCCTAAGATACCGAGTACCGTTACAGGTGTTTTTCGAAGCACTAAGAAGGGATTTGGTTTTGTTGTTCCAGATAAGCTCAATTCAAGCGGTGATTTATTTATACCGGCAGAATCTACATTAAATGCCATGGACGGTGATATTGTTATTGCAAAAACTAGAAGGCGCAGCGTGCGTGGTGGAATTAAACGCGCCTCTGGGGAGATTCTTGAGATTCTTGAGAGGGCGAAAGATACATTTACTGGAACATTAAAAAAAGAAAAAGGGCTTTGGATAGTCGAGCCTGATGGCAAAGATTTCAAGTCTGCCGTTATAGTGGATGATGTAACAGCTAAAGATGCAAAGGTTGATGATAAAGTTGCATTTGATATCATCGAGTATCCTAGTGAGCGGTATCCGGCAAGAGGCGTAATTACTGAAGTTCTTGGTAAGAGCGGTCAGTATGATGCAGAATTAAAAGCAATTGTGCGCAGCTACTCTCTAGCGGGAGATTTTAGCAGTGAATGTATTGCGCAGGCTAGGGCTGCAAGTAAAAATTTCGCAAATGCGCAGGCGCAAGGTACATATCAAGATATAACTGATAAATTACTAATAACAATCGACCCACCCGATGCCAAAGATTTTGACGATGCAATTAGTCTCTCAAAGGATGATGACGGTAATTACACTCTTGGGGTTCATATTGCGGATGTGTCTCGCTTTATTCCTTTGGATTCACCATTGGATATTGAGGCAAAAGAGCGGGGCAACAGTGTTTACCTGCCCGGCAAGGTAATTCCGATGTTACCAGAGATACTTAGCAATGGAATATGTTCTCTCCAGCCAGATCAACTACGATATGCTAAGAGTGTTTATATAAGCTACGACAGCGATGGTAAGGTTATTGCCAGCTCATTTGCCAACAGCCTCATCAAGAGTAAGGCTCGCCTTAGCTATCTACAAGCTGATGCAGCGATAAAGGGTGAGCCTAGCGAGCTTAGTGATGAAGTTATTGCACTCTTGAAT
>WGDE01000019.1 GCA_015493385.1 Phycisphaerae bacterium | reverse complement strand
TCTAACAACACCCTCAAAATACCATAAATACCCATTTTTATCATAACACCACTCATTACACCTGAAACATGTGACGGCGCAGTTGGGTGTGAGTTGGGCAACCATGTATGAAATGGCACAAAACCAGCTTTAATTCCAAACCCTATGAAAAAAAGTAAAAATACAGTTAATGGGTTATGAGAATTAAAATAATTAGAGATGTCTGCAAAATTATAATTCAACGATGAACTACCTGACAATATAAACGCAAACATCAAGAACACCACCCCAATGTGCATTTGAATTAAATATTGAAGTCCAACCTTAATCGTTTCTTTTTTATCAGATTCAAAGATGACCAAAAACAGCGACGAAATAGACATCACTTCCCAGATAATCAAGAACGCTAGAACATTTTGAATCATCACCACTAAAAGCATAGAAATGTATAGCCAGATAAAACTAAAGAAGTGCAGTGCCATTTCCGACTTGCTCTTATTACTTAGATATGGTTGCAAATATCCCTTCGCAAAGACTAAACCTGTCAATACCGTGAAATTCACAACCAATATGAAAAACGCTGATAGTTTATCAATAACAAGTAATAACTCATTCCCAAGAAAAGGAATAAAGCTTTGCTCAATTACCAACGAATGGGCGAATAAAACATCAACCGCCCATAAACTTGAGACAGTAGAAATTGAAAGGTACAAAACAAACGCAATGTAATATTGAATTTTTTTGGGTACTAGAAACAACGCTAGAGTGAGAATGATTGCTATTCTAAATATGTTTGTACTCATATCTCCAAAGTCAGACGACATTATTCTTATCCAAAATTAAATGGCTTCTAGTCTCAGTCAGACTCGCATTAGCGTATAGGCATCGGCGAATCTAACTCCCAAAAATTTACTCTAATTATCTCTCTTGCGTTTGTCGCATTAAACAGGGCAGAACTACGGCTACAAAAGCTCATGGATCTCTTTGGCAGATGCGGTGAGGATTTTGGCTTTTGTTTCTTTATCTCCAAGAACTCTGGTAATCGAGGCTAAGAATTCAATATGCGGGACTGGGTCGTTTTCTGGAGATAAAATAAGCACAAAGATTTTGGTTGGCTTATTATCCATTGCCTCAAAATCCATACCGTCTCTCTTAATTCCCATGACGGCAACAATATCCTTGATACCAGTAATCTTAGCATGAGGCAGTGCTATCGAATCGCCTATGCCAGTAGTCATAATTCTCTCTCTTGCCATCAATGCCTCCAGAGCAGCATCTTTATCTGGTATCAATCCTTTTTTTGCTACAACATCTATTAACTCTGCGATGATACCCTCTTTTGTTGTAGAAACCATAGATGTTAGAATCTGATCTTCCAGAATATACTTGGCAAGATTAAGCCCCTTGCGTTTGCGGTGAGATCTTGTCGGTTGCTCATATTGGTTATGCACTAGCTCGCTAAGCTTTTCTGGACGTACAATCTCACTAACCTCCTGCAATGACTTCCCAAACTCCAGCAATGCTTCGTAGAGGATTGTGTGGAGATAATCTCGATTCTCCTCTTGGTATGTAAACTTGAGCTCTTGAGAATCTTGCTCGGCCAAGACCACGATATCTTTTTTCTTGAGTACATAGGCATTAACAGAATTGCTATCATGGTCTTTCGCGGTGAAGAAACCCTCTTCAGAAAAAATATCGAGCAGGCGTTTTATTATTAACGAGGCTAGATACTCACTCTTAAACGAATGCGCATAGGTCGTTACATGCTTAATCCCATCAAGCGCATTTCTTTCAGGCGATATTCCAAGCATATCCATAAGCTTCTTTATAGTTGTTCCCTGCACTAACAATGTGAACAGAATGAATGTAAATGTTAGATGCAAGAGAAGTGCGCGATGCGGATAACTAGGGGGAATAGAAAAAACCAACGCCACCGGCACAGCTCCGCGCAGTCCACCCCAGAGAAGAATCGCTTGGTATGAGCCTGGAATTTTTCTGCTTGGCTTTGTGAATTTGTTATAGATTGGAACAAGAGTATATATAACGCATATCCTAGCTACAATTATAACTGGAATCGAGAGCAGAATTATTCCCAGCGAATTGGTGATTGATTTGTCTGTGTTGAAGATATTAAACTCTGTAAAGCCAAGCAACAAAAATACAAGGCTGTTTGCCGTGAACGAGAAGTACTCCCAGAAATAATGCAAACTCTCACGATGGCGTCTTTTAATCGTAATATTGGTCATACCACTGTACACAAGCCCCGCTGTCAGAGTTGAGATAACTCCAGAAGTACCAAATTTATCCGCTAATATGAAGGATAGATACGCAATAATAAGCGTTACCGTGAATTGCAGAATCATATCACCCTTTTTAATTCGAAGCAAAAAGCTACCAACAAGCCCAACAAACCCGCCAATAAGCACCCCACCACACAAAACAAGAACGAATGAAACTAGCCCTGGCCCACCGAGATGTACAAGGTCTCCATAGTTATTTATCTGCGTTTCCAAAAAAATTGTGAATAAAACAATCGCAGTCGCATCGTTAAAGATACTCTCACCGTCAATGAGGGTTAGAAGTCTCTTTGGTGCTTTAACCTCGTTAAACAAAGCGATAACCGCGACTGGGTCGGTAGCAGATATCAAAGCACCAAAGAGCAGCGCACCACCAAGGGCAAGCGGAGTGAAATATGGCAAGCTAACCCCAATCACGCCAGCCGAGACAATAATCCCAACCGCTGCAAGCAGCAAAATAGGCACCATATTCTTAAATAGTACTCTAATATCAATATTGATTGCAGCATCAAAAATTAAGGTCGGCAGTATTATAAAAAGGATTGCATCGGGTGACAATGTAAGGTTGCGCATTGGGGAAAGAGCCTCAACATGATTAGCCAGCATAGCGCACACTCCACCAATAATTACAAGCCCAATCGTATAGGGG
>WGDE01000018.1 GCA_015493385.1 Phycisphaerae bacterium | reverse complement strand
GTATATCAAGGAGTTGAGACTAAAGCAGATCTTACCTCTGCGGGGCTATATGCAGATAGGAACAAACCGGCTCCTGTGATATCTGATATATACAAGCACAACAAAATTACTGTTGTTACCAATTCTGGTAACGCAACATCAGTGAAGGTTGGAGCGCCAGTTCTGTATTTTAAAGCTAATACCGCATCAAAGGTTTTCTTCTCAGGTTCTAACAGTAAATGGAGTAATAGTGACTATCATAAATATGTTTACAATTATGATGACAACTCTCAATTCTTCAACCTAAAGCCAATGACAGACGAATTCGCATTCTCTAAATATAGCTTTGATAAATATGGTGATACTGCAATTGAGGCGTTCTATGATGATATCACAAATCCGCATGTTACCACTATTGACAGGCCGTACAATCCTAGAAGCTACATCTTGCTTTCAGCTGGTAATGATGGAATCTATGGCACTAGCGATGATATTACTAATTATGGTGATTAATATATAGTCATTTCAGATTTATTGAATGGTTATTTGAGAATACTTGGCGGCAGGAAATTACGATGAATATCTCTAGTAACAAAAAAGGATTTAGCCTAATTGAGCTTATGACTGCATTAGTGATTGTAGTCATACTTGTCGTTGTATTCCTATCTATTGTCGAAAAGCTTAAAACAAGCGGCAATGAGATGCTTACTAGAAGTACCATTGATGTTCTCGATACAGCTCTTGAGCAATTTGAACTCTCTGGCTATCAGTTAAGACATAGCAAAACTGGGTACAGTCAACATAATGATTATAGAAACTATAAATATCCACCAGATTGTAGAGACTATAAGAGTTGGAATGAAAATGATGGATTATTTGACGACTCTAACAACAATGCTAAATGGCTTGGGCTTAAAGATACTCTAAAAGATATTTTCAGGTTTGATGCTAATAATGAGCCAACAGTGGTTCTCACCGCAACTTACACAGATAAGTCTGGAGACAAACCCGACAATAGATACTGGGCAGGGTCTTTGGCTATGGTTGTAGTTTTAAATAAAGTGCCGCAGTGCCGAGATATTCTCAGTGCAATAAGCACCAAAAACATAGGTCGCAAAGATGAAACTGGCAAAATTATGAAGCTAACAATCGACAATCGAGCAACGGATATATATTTGATTTTGGATGCTTGGGGAAAGCCCTTGAAATACATATACGATGGAGAGCAAGCATTTCCAATAATTCAGAGTGCCGGTGCTGATGGATTGTTTGATACGCCAGATGATATTATCAATAACAAGTAGATGATTAGAACAGCTCAGAGATACTAGGCAAAATAAGTAATAGCGAAATGGAGCTTTATTATGTTAGATAACAAAAAAAGAACTAGAGGGTTTACCATTATTGAAGTTTTAACTGCAGTAGCGATTGTAGCAATTATGGTTTCAATTCTTATTCCTGCAGTTAGTAAAGTGCGTAAACTTGCTCGCAATGTCCGTCAAAGGTCGCAGTTGACTGCGATAAGTATTGGTCTTGAAGTCTTTAGAAATGATTTTGGCGATTATCCAGACTCTAGCGAGCTAGATGGAAATGGTGAAATTTATAATGGTTCTCAAAAACTTGCAGAGGCAATGGTTGGTCTCGATTATTTAGGCTTTCATCCAGACTCTGGTTTTAATGTCAATGGCAAAAATGAGGTCTACCTCAAAGACGGTTCCCTTAAAGATATCGAAATTTATAGCGCCGATGCAGATACTGCCAATTGGCAAACTAAAGAAGAAAATCTTGCAGCTAGAAAAGGCCCGTACCTAGAACCAGAAAAGGCAAATGTTACTAAAGTTGGTGATATTTATGGTACTAAGGGTACTCCTGGAAAATATACGACGTATTCAGATTTTGAGAATAGCCTAGTATTGGCAGATCAATTTCCAAAGAAGAATTCAAATTATGCAGATGCAATGGAAGAGTTAGGCTTATCGCAAAACAAGAAAATTGGAATGCCGATTCTCTACTTCAAAGCCAATACTAGTAAAATACAGCAGCGAGACGCAACAAATCAAAATGTTCCTGTAACTACGGATAGAATTTACAACTGGAAAGATAATAAAGATTTAATTGATCTTGGCTATGTATGGAACAATGCACCAGCGGTAGGTGATTTGTCAACTGGAGCACTTGCGGAAAATGATGACAACAACAACTTAGATGATTTTGCAAGTATGGTAATCAATCCAAAGCTTAGAGTTGGTGACAGAGAAATGCCATACAACGCTCGCAGTTATATCTTAATCAGCGCTGGTGAGGATGGAATCTACGGTACAGAAGATGATGTATTTAATTTTGATAAGAAATAGATAGCGAGAAATCAAGCTTATATATCTTACACTACTTTAACTTCGTGAACTTATCACGGTGAATTGATTTTACAATGAAACAAAACCTTAAAAAAACTGGTTTTACGCTTATTGAACTGCTTGTTGCAATTGCAATAATTGTTATTGTTGGCGCAGTATCACTTGTCAGTATAAGAGCGATCACTAAATCGTTTAATTCCGGTTCTTACGCAATCAATATAATTGATGCTGCTTTGAGTGGCGCGCGTGCAACTGCAATCAAAGAGGGCAAATATGCAGGCATTCGTTTTCAAAGGGAATATGACCCAGCAGGTTTTGGCAAAGCAAATCAATATATGATTCCAGTCATATTAGCCAATGTTAATGATATGAATGGTGCTAAAGATTGCTATGTAGCGGCTGAAGGTAAAAGATCTATTAAGGTACCTAATTCATTAATTATTATGGAAGTATATCGTTACGACTATTCATTGACACCTGATGCGGATATAGATATAGATGACGATACTTTAAATAGTGTGAGTGGTATTCGCAATGCAACTACATTTACAATACTATTTAGCCCATCTGGTAAGCCAGTTGTTAGATTCGCTCAAGTCAGAAATAAAGATGGCAAGGCCGATCCTCAAAATGCTAAAGATTCTTCAGATAGAGTATTT
>WGDE01000017.1 GCA_015493385.1 Phycisphaerae bacterium | reverse complement strand
CTTATAATCAGAGGCATTAATGTTTTCCCTTCTCAAATTGAGGATGTTCTTCTGGGAATAGAAGGAACTCAGCCTCATTATCAGCTTGTAATAACACGTAGCGACAAAGGGCTTGACCAAATTGAAGTTCTTGTTGAAGTTGAAGACCGTTTCTTCTCTGACGAGATTAAGAGGCTTAGTCATCTAGAGTCTCTAATTAAAGAAAAACTCAACTCTACTCTCTCAATTGGCGTAACGGTTAGACTCGTTGAACGCGGTACTGTTGAGAGAAGTGAGGGTAAAGCTAAGAGGGTTATTGATAATCGTCATTTATAATCATTGAGGGCATAGAAGGAGATTTTGGTATGAAGATAACTCAGATATCTATTTTTCTTGAGAATAGAAAAGGTCGCCTATCCGAGGTGGTTGACGTTTTAGGTAGCAACTCAATAAACGTTCGTGCATTGACAGTGGCTGAGACAGAAAATTTTGGGGTGCTTAGAATCGTAGTTGATAAGCCAGATAAGGCTATAGAGACGCTTAAAAATAATGGCTTTGTTGCTAGCACGACAGATGTTGTTGCTGTTGAAGTAGCAGACGAGCCGGGTGCTCTAGCATCTCTCTTGAAAATCATTGATAAAAGTGAGCTTAATGTTGAATATATGTACGGCTTTGTTGAGAAGAAAGTTGATAGAGCGATGATGATTTTTCGCTTTGATGACGCTCACAAGGCTGCCGAGTTTCTTGCTAGTAGCGGGATTAAGGTTGTTGGTGAGAGTGATATAGAAGATGTTTAAGATTTTGGTTAGTCCGTACGGCATTTTAGTTTTGTTTGATGGTGGATATTGATGGAAATAAGTTACTGGAATAAAGATGTTGAAACAGCTAGTAGGCAGGACATTGAGACCATCCAACTCTCACGGCTTAGAGAGATTGTGGCTTCTGCCTTAAGTACGGACCATTACAAGAGACTTCTTCCAAAAGTAGGGATAGCTTCTGCCTCCGATATAAAAACTTTAGACGACCTTAGAAAAATTCCTTTCACAATGAAGGATGATCTGAGGCAAAATTATCCGACAGGGCTTTTATCCGTAGATTTTAAAGATGTTGTGCGTATGCACTCTTCTAGCGGCACAACTGGCATTCCAACGGTAATATATCTCTCTAGAGAGGATATGGAGAGCTGGACTGATCTAGTCGCGCGAAGTATTGTCGCTACTGGCGGCTCTAGAGATGATGTTTTTCAGAATATGATGAGTTATGGTCTCTTTACGGGTGGTTTGGGGCTTCATTATGGCGCAGAGCGTGTTGGGATGATGGTTATCCCAATCGGCGGCGGCAATACTGGCAAGCAAATTCAGATGATGAATGATTTCCAAACAACTGCACTCCATATAACACCTAGCTATCTCTTGCACATTCACTCCAAACTTGCTCAGAGCGGAGTTACGCTTGAAGATCTCAACTTGCAAAGAGCCTTTATCGGCGCAGAACCGCATAGCGAAGAGACTCGCCAAAAACTTGAAGAGCTCTTTGGAATAAAATGTTTCAACTCCTATGGCCTTAGCGAGATGAATGGTCCTGGAGTAGCTTTTGAGTGTGAATATAGAGATGGTATGCATATCTGGGAAGACGGCTTTATTCCTGAAATCATTGATCCAGAAACAGGCGATGTCTTGCCTGATGGTGAACTTGGCGAGCTAGTTTTGACAAATCTTACACGCAAGGCAATGCCAATATTGCGTTACAGAACTAGAGATTTGGCACACCTGTACGATGGAGTCTGTCGCTGTGGTAGGCAACATAGAAGACTCTCTAGAATCAAAGGCCGCACAGATGATATGATGATTATCAATGGTGTCAATGTCTTCCCGTCACAGATAGAAGAAGTGATTATGCGTATTCCAGAGGTAGGAACAAATTATCAAATTTACCTAACCAAAAAGGGTGCGATAGACCAGCTTACAGTTAAGGTTGAAATCTATTCCAAGATTTTTAGTGGTGAAGCCAGCCAGCTCGATCAAATAAAAAAGAGAATCGCTGAAGAATTAAGAGCGTCTATATTCATTCACCCACAGGTTCAATTGCATGAGCCTGGATATTTACCTGTATTTGAAGGTAAAGCAGTTAGAGTCGTTGACCAACGAGACCAAATGTAGAGATGTTTCTGGAGAGAAAAGTTATGCCAAAGCTACTAAGCGTTTTTATTGATAACAGACCAGGTCGGCTAGAGAGCGTTACAGGAATACTTAATGAGCAAAACATAAATATCCGCGCATTTACTATTCAAGACAAAGGTGACTCTGGTTTGATGAAGATGTTTGTAGATAAATCTGACGATGCGCATCTGATTCTTGCCGATCGAGGTTTTGCCTGCGCTCTCAAAGAAGTCCTTGTTATTAGTGTGCCAGATAAAGCCGGAAACCTTCACCGTCTCACAGCAATTATGACAGAAAATAGTGTTAATATTGCAGATATGTTTGGCTTTATTCTCGAGCCAAATCAAAGAGGTATATGCTGCATGGAACTTAAAGAATCAATCAATAAATCAGTTAGAGATTCATTGTCTGATTCTGGTTTTACAATATTAACAGACGCAGACATAAATCAACTCTAGCCGTTATTTAATGG
>WGDE01000016.1 GCA_015493385.1 Phycisphaerae bacterium | reverse complement strand
TATCTGCTCTCATAAGCTCGCGAACAGCCATGCCAGCAGCGTCGTCTTTGGCACTGTTAATACGCAAGCCAGAAGAAAGCCTCTCAACAGACCGTGACAACTCGTCATAGTTTTTACCGAGGTGTCGGGCGGCGTTAAACGCCATTAAATTGTTTCTAATCGCTAACATTTTAAACTCTCCTTATAAATATGCTTTGATCGCTAAAACTGTTAGTCAGATAATCACTCTCATTATTCATATCCAACAAGGACATTATCGGTAGTAGCATTGAAGACTTGAGGCGTTTCTAAAAAAAAAATAAAAAAAACGACGCTCTTTCAAAGCATGTCAATTTTTTATCGGAAATACCGCATCATGAGACCTTGAGGTAGATTATTGTCTTTTTCGAGGTCATTCGGTGAAATAAAATACCTGATATTTAAGGAGGGCATCTAAAATTCTAGGAGTTTTTTTGCAACTACTCAATCGAAAATCAAAGCAAATCTAAAATACCGCGACTATTTTTCTGTAGGATTTTTTGTTGGCACGGGTAGGTTTAGCTCATTAAGCACAGCTTGCATATCTTCCCAAACTCGTTTTCTGCTATTATAATTATAGTTACGCAAAAGGTACGAAGGGTGGTATGTTGGCATTAATTTGATTGGCTCTGCACCCTGTTGCGCATAAAAATCATGAAACTTGCCTCTGAGTTGGCCAATTGGCTTATCAACCTCAAGAAGGCTTTTAGCTGCATGCGAACCCAATGCTACGATTACTTCGGGCTTGATTATCTCTAGTTGTTTGGCTAAAAAATGACGGCAAGCCTGTTTCTCTGCAGGTTTTGGGTCTCTATTTTCTGGAGGTCTGCATTTTATTGTGTTGCATATGTAGACTTCTTCGCGTGACAAATTCATTGCTTCGATTATTTTTGTTAGCAACTTACCACTTCTACCTACAAATGGCTTTCCCGTTTTATCCTCATTAGCACCGGGAGCCTCACCAACAAAGACAATTCTAGCAGATACACTTCCCTCGCCAACGACAGCATTAACCCTACTGCTACCAAGTTCGCAGTCCCTGCATTTCTCTATTTCGCTTGAAAGTTCCTTTAGTTGAGTAATCGCGTCTTTTTTGGTCATGTGAGTATCCGAATTTTTCTGCGTATCTTTTATTTGAACCTGCTCTAAATTTTCGCTAACTGCTTCTTGCTCAGGGACTTGTGGCATATATTCAACAACCAGACCCTCTCCGCGCACAGCAAAGTCGCCCGTTAGAAACGAATCAATCTCTAAGTGCTGTCTTATTGATTTAACGATGTCTATCTCCTGATCCATAGCCGTATGAGTTTATTCTCACAGGACTGTTATATCAAGCCAATAATAGGGGAAGCTTAGAATTACTCAAAAATCGAACGTAATAGGTTAGAGAAAAAGAAAAACCTGTGTTAAAATACTTTCGTAGGCACATATTGTGTCTACAATCTAGATGAATGCTTAGATTTAGAGATATGAGAAAATTGCCTTTATATAAGAGAGGATACTGATTTTAATATGAACTCAATCAAATCAATCATAATTACATTGTTGCTTCTTGGCCCAGCAAGCTATGCGATGAGTACACAAAAAGTAAAACATGAGGATAATCTCAAAACGACCCTCTCTAAAATGTCAGAAGCAGCCAACAAACTCACATCATTTGAAGCAGAAATAACCTACAAAATCATTCAAGACCCAGAACTTTTTGAATCAACAACAGCTAATAAAGGGAAGATATGGTACTTCAAAGACGCTAATCATTCATATACGAGATTAAGCTTCACTAGCAGACAAGAAGACAGCTTTGCCCCTGAAAAATATCACGAGGAATATATTTTTGACGGTTACTCAGTAACAAGAATAAATTATCAACTCAAACAAATCAGTATAGACCAACTTGCTAAAAAAGAAGATAAACCGATAGACGCTCTGGAACTATTGTCAGAAAATATGCCAATCATTGGCTTTACCAGCAGTGATAATCTAAGCAAAGATTTTATTATCAAACTTTTACCAGCACAAAAGACAAAACCAATAGAGCTTAATTTAGCAGTAAAAGAGAATTCTAAATACTACAACAAATACGTTAGACTGCAACTTTATGTTGATAGGAAGCTATATCTACCTACCCAAATAATCGCAACAACCAGAGAAAACGACACCTATGATATAATATTGAATTTTAAGCGTGGCAAGCTTGATAAGCCTATCAAACTCGATATATTCAAGGTTGAACAACCAAGCTCGTTTGAAAAGATAAAAACAAATGAACAGGGAAAGGATTAATGTGGCTACGGGGCTAGTAATATATTACAGCAGAAGCGGTAATACGAAAAAGATGGCGCAGATAATAGCCAAGTCGATGAACGATGCAGATTTACCAACAGTGTCTAAAGACGTCACAGATGTATCTCTTGGTGATATTATGGAGGCTGATGCAATAGTTATCGGTTCTCCTTGCTATTATGGGGAGATGACGAATGAAATTAAAGCTCTCATCGACGAATCGGTATCCAAACATGGCAAACTTGATGGTAAAGTTGGCGCTGCCTTTAGTAGCTCTGCTAACGTAGGAGGAGGTAACGAAACCGTGATAATGGGAATACTTCATACACTACTAGTGCATGGAATGATTATACAAGGCGACCCACGTGGAGACCATTTTGGACCCGTATCTATAGGTGCACCAGACGATAGAGCAACTGCGCAATGCCAAAGGAAAGGCAAGCGTATCGCTGAATTAACCAAGAAGATGCATAAAGAGACTGTTTAATACGCATTTTTGAGCTAATAATGGGCTTTTAACTTTGACAAAGCTCAATATTACTGATAGAATCCCGATAAATTGAAATTAACATGTGATTTTACCGTAAAGGAGCATCTAATGCAGCAATACGAAGCACTTAAGAAACTCGTCGAAGAAATCGAAGTTGATGTCCAAAAAGCAGAAGGTGGCAACAAGGCCGCTGGAACACGCGTGCGTAAGCAAATGCAGGAGATCAAACAAATGGCTCAGAATGTTAGAGCTACTGTTCTTGAGCTTCGCAGCTCTGAGTAATTTCTCCAGTCATGAAATTACCACCCTCTTAGCCATTATCGACTAAGAGGGTTTTTTCTATTTATATCAACAATTTCTTTGAGGAAAGTTAGTTATGCCTCCACAACAGCTTATTAATATGGACAATATAGATTTAAACAATGTCCTCTTTGACAAAGAAGCAATTTTAAAACACAACCCACAAGATTTTGAGATGCAACAACTAGATGGTATCTTGTGGTACGACAAGGAAAACTTCTTAATCCTTGGCTACAAAGATATTACAGAAAAAGAATTTTGGGTACGTGGTCATATCCCTGGTCGCCCAATTATGCCGGGCGTGATTATGATAGAAGCCTCTGCGCAGCTATCTAGCTTCTTCGTGAAAGAAATTTACGAACTAAAAGGATTTATTGGGTTTGCTAGTATTGAAGGTGCAAAATTTCGCGGCACGGTAGAACCGGGCTCAAGACTTTACATGCAGTGTCATATCTCTAAGTTTAAGAGACGCAAATATACCGCCGTTGTTCAAGGTTACGTTGATGGCAAAATGGTTTACGACTGTGTTATCTCAGGCCTTAACGTGTAATGAACTCTGACTTTGAGACTCTCTTTACCAATTGCGTAGAATTTTCTCGTAATTCGCAGAATACTATACTCACACTCCTTCCAACTTCGAAGGGTGTGAGTTTTTTTGTGGATATCGACAACAATCCCATCCAACTCCTTCTATGTAACAGCATTCGCTCTACAGTTAAGGCTAAACTCTTTGGCCAGCCACAACAAGATTCTCGAAGTGGCACAAGAAAAATAGAGCTCTCTAAAATCACCTCAAAGATTTACTTCACAGCCTGCTACAACAACTTTCGCACGTATTTATATATGCAAAGACTCGCAAGAGAAATATATCCAAAGAACCCTTCACAAGCGATAGAACTGGCAAAGCTAAATATTGTAACAGTTGATCTTAGAAATAAATGGCCCGCTTTTAAAATTGCACAAAACATAAAAACAAAAGCTGGAATAGTTAATATTGCACCATTTCCGTCGCGTAAAGCCGCAAATATGTATATAGAAACGCTAATCGAAGTATTTGATTTGTGCAGGAATTATTCTGCAATCAATTCACTAGAAAAAGCAAAAAGCTGCCCATATCTACAAATGAAATCCTGCGATGGTGTCTGTATCAATAGCGATCTCTATCAAGACTATATTAACTTAATTCATATAGCCATCGAAACGGCAACTCGCGATAGAGAAGTTGGCAATAAATATCTAATCGAAAAAATGCGTATCTCCGCAGAGTCTCTGGATTTTGAATCTGCGAATAAATTTAAGCAACGCCAAGAAAAACTATCTCTGCTTAATCGTAGTGATTATAAGTGGACGAAGAAAATATCCGAACTAGAGCTGATACATATAGACCGTTCAGCAAAAATAAAAATAGAAGGCAAAAGAAAGAAACTTCAAAGCTATAGCTGTTTTTATTTTAAAGAGCAACAAATATTCGAACTGAAAGATTTCACGATAGACTCGATAGATTCAGTACTAGAATCCATTCAAGAAATACATGGAAATAGGCATCAAGCAGGCGAAAATTCTCAAGAATCACTTCAATTAATCTCATACTTTCTCAACAGATCAAAGACAAGCGGAATATGGATTGATGCATCTGATATAGATTTCAGTAATCTCGATTTAGCTGAGATGATAGAAACTCTAGAGGCATAACTGCTTCAACGCTAGAGAATTTAACCGCTGATAAACGCAGATGGAAAATGGTTGAGTTAGTGGTTACGAGTAAGACAGGGACTGGTATGTTCGGCCAGAGGCCGGTTGCAGCTGTGGCTACTTTACGGTACAACTTATACACCACGTTCAATCCCCAAAAAGACCAGCACTATATTGTCACGAATAAACCAAAAATAGGTAGTCGTCCCGATTATGAATCAAAAAAAAGCCTTACCAGTCCGAAGACCAGTAAGGCTTAAATTTCAAGAACAGAGTATCCGAATATCACGAAAGTGACTGACTAATCGAGGAAATGATATATTTCCAAGTTCTAGTTATCCCTAGAAAGGAGGTGATCCAGCCGCAGGTT
>WGDE01000015.1 GCA_015493385.1 Phycisphaerae bacterium | reverse complement strand
GTGCTATAGCAGCTATTTTCGCTAGAGTTCCTGTTCTTATTTCACATGTTCACGGGCTCAATCGGGCTAAAAAATGGAATAGGAAGTTACAATATCGAATCCTTGCAAAAAAAATAGCGGCTTTTATTGCTTGTTCACAGAAAGTTGCTGACGATATTGTATCTAATTTTGATGGAGTTAGCCAAAAACAAGTAGTTGAGATAGATAATTCGATTAATACTGATTTGTTTGCAAATACGTCAGTTGACCGTAAGGCCAAAAGAAAGAGCTTAGGCATCCCAGACGATGCATTCTTGTTTGTAGCGGTTGGTAGATTTGCTACTACTAAAGGTTATAAATATCTTATCTCGGCATTCTCATCTGTAGTCGCTAAGTATTCTACCGCAAAACTACTCTTTCTTGCTGAAGGAAGCTTGCGCAGCGAGCTTGAACAGCAGGTTAAAGATTTGGGGCTTGGCAATTCTGTCCTTATGCCTGGCAAAGTTAATGATGTTGCAAAATGGCTTAAAGCGTCAGACTGTTTTGTAATGAGTTCGCTAGCTGAAGGGATGCCATTGGCGGTGCTAGAGGCAATGGCTGCTGGAGTGCCAGTTATTTCAACAAATGTCGGTGGTATACCAGAGATGATACCAAATGATAAGTACGGACTACTAGTTCCCCCAGCGGATAGTGATTCTATGGGTAAGGCTATGTTGAAGTACGTATCGAGTTCTGATTCAGAGCTAGAAGCTATTGTCAAGCGAGCGCAGCGTCGAGTTTTCGAGAAATATACACATGATATTGCAGTCGCTGAGTTAGAAAAATTGTATCACTCTTGTTATCAAGAAAAAACGAAACATGAAGCAATATAAACTCTTGTTAGTTTTGTATTGGTTAATGAGTTTATAAGATTTGGATGTACAAATTTTATTCTACAATCAAGTAAAAAAATGTATATCAACAGTTAATTGGTGAGATATGAAATTTAATAAAGACGATAAGATATATGTGGCGGGCCATAGAGGATTGGTTGGTTCTGCTATTGTGCGCAAACTTAAATCCATTGGCTGTGAGCGGCTTATATTGAGAACTCATAAAGAAATGGACTTGATGGATAGTGAGTCTGTCGCACAGTTTTTTCTAACAGAAAAGCCTGACTATGTTTTTCAATGTGCGGCAAAAGTTGGCGGTATTATGGCTAATAAGACTTACCCCGCAAAGTTCATTTATGAAAACCTAACTATTCAAAATAATATAATTCACAATGCTTATCTCTCAGGAGTTAAGAGACTATTGTTTCTTGGTTCATCATGTATTTATCCCAAGATGTGCCCTCAACCTATGCGAGAAGAGCATCTGCTCAGCTCAGAGCTTGAAATAACAAATAGACCTTATGCCATAGCCAAGATTGCGGGGATTGAGATGGCGTGGGCGTATAACAGAGAATATGGAACAAAAAACCTTTCTGTTATGCCAACAAATCTGTATGGTGTAGGTGATAATTATGATTTGCAAAATTCACACGTGCTACCTGCCATTATAAGGAAAATGCACGAAGCGAAATTTGCGAATAAAGACAAGGTGGGGCTCTGGGGAACTGGAATGCCAAAACGTGAGTTCCTCTATAGTGATGATCTCGCGGATGCATGCGTGTTTCTTTTGAGTTTGCCTGATGATGAATATGAGCAATTATTGTCTTCGAATGAAGCGCCACCGGTTGTTAATATTGGCACAGGAGAAGATTTAACTATTAAGGAGCTTGCTCATTTAGTTAAGGATATTGTAGCGTTTACTGGTGAAATTGAGTGGGATACATCTAAGCCAGATGGAACCCCGAGAAAATTATTAGATGTTTCAAAGCTAACTAGTATTGGTTGGAATTATAAAACAAATTTGAAAGATGGTATTGCTCTGGCTTACCAAGATTTTCTTTCTCATTTAGATGATAATAGACTAAACTTGAGCGATTAGATTGTCAAGGAAACCCTTGATCTTAAATAACTATAGCTCAATAATATGAAAGAGTTAACTTTAATATGAAAAAAGCATTAATTACAGGTATAACTGGGCAAGATGGTAGTTATCTTGCAGAACTTTTGCTTAGCAAGGGATATGAAGTGCACGGAATTATTCGCCGTAGTTCTTCGTTCAATACAGCGCGTATCGATCATCTCTACAAAGATCTACATGATGATGATGTGAGGCTGTACCTGCATTATGGTGATCTAAGTGATGGTGTTGGATTGCGTGAAATAGTTTCTAAGATAGCCCCTGATGAAGTTTATAATCTTGCTGCGCAGTCGCATGTTAGGGTGAGTTTTGATACTCCAGTTTACAGTGCTAATGTTGATGCCCTTGGTACTATGCGACTACTGGAGATAATACGTGATGTTAACCCAGATATCAGGTTTTATCAGGCTTCTAGTAGCGAAATGTATGGTAAGGTACGCGAAACTCCTCAAAAAGAAACCACTCCTTTTTATCCGCGTAGCCCGTATGCTTGTGCAAAGGTCTTTAGCTATTGGCAGACAGTAAACTACCGTGAGAGTTACGATATGTACTGCTGCAATGGGATATTGTTCAATCACGAATCTCCAAGACGAGGCGAAACTTTTGTAACTAGAAAGATTACCCGTGCTGCAACAAGAATAAAGCTAGGACTCCAAGATAAACTTTATCTAGGTAATCTTGATGCAAAACGTGACTGGGGATTTGCAGGTGATTATGTAGAAGCTATGTGGCTTATGCTCCAGCAAGATAAACCTGATGATTATGTTGTTGCAACTGGAGAGACTTATTCAGTAAGAGAGTTTTTAGAGGAAACATTTGCTCAGCTTGAATTAGATTGGGAAAAGTATGTAGAGCAAGACCCACGCTATATGCGACCTGCGGAAGTTGATCTTTTGTTGGGAGATGCAACGAAAGCAAAAGAAAACTTGAATTGGCAACCCAAAACAGATTTTAAATCTTTGGTGAAAATGATGGTAGATTCAGATATGAAGCTTGCGCAGCAGCAAAAGATTCTAGCAGATGCACAAAAGTAATATGTGTAATTTGAGAAACATTGAACCTGATATTATCTCTAGAACTATCTCTAGAGATTTAAAAGTCGTTATGACGGCTTATTAATAATTGAATGTGATATATTAGAAAGTAATTTCGATGGCAAATATATTTAGCACTTTTCTTAAAAAGAAACTTTTGAAAAAAGATCAAAATTTAATATCTCTTGAAGAACCTTACGATGTCATTAAAAAATTGCTAGCTGATATTAAAGTCGAAGGAATATTGGATGCGGGGGCTAGCCACGGTAAAATATCTGAGAGAATGTTGAAGAATTTCCCAGGTGCAAACGCCTATGCGTTCGAGCCAAACCCAATGTACAAAAATGTTTTAACAGAGTATGCTGCTCGTGAATCAAGGTTTCATCCACAATTCATGGCGCTTTCCAATGAAGAAGGAACTGCCTCACTCAATATCACTGAGTCTGCTGGAAACACTTCATTGTTGACACCTTCTGACTCGCTAAAAGAAATTGACCCTGAAGGATCTCCAATCAAAGAAATGGTAGATGTGCCTATTGTAACAATTGATGATTGGGTCAAACGCAATGGGAGTCCATCAATAGAACTAATGAAGTTTGATATACAGGGGTATGAACTTGTTGCTTTAGATGGCGCAAAAGAAACTCTTAGAAACTCCACAAAGATTGTCTACAGTGAGATCTGGTTCAATTGTCCTTATGAAAAAGGAGCGAATCTAAGCTCTTTAGACATCTTCTTGAGGGAACAGGGATTTGAATTGTTTGATATTTATAAACCAAAATATAAGAAGAATAAGAGCCAGCTAATGTGGGCGAATGCGATTTTCATTAAAACAGACCTGCTTAAATCAATAGAAGGTATTTAATCTGTAATGAAAGTTTTACTCTTATCCAATAATCCTGCAAGGGCAAGCTTCAAGCAGCGGTTTGCTGTTTATTTTGATATATTAAAACAAAACGGTATAGATGTAACAGTTACACAGAATAAATCAGGTTTTTTTCGAAAGAAAAAAATCTTCAAGGCTGCGTTAAATTATGATTGCGTTATCTTACACAAAAAAGGATTAAATCCTATTGACGCATTCCTGCTACGAAAGTACTCAAAAAAAATAATCTATAATTACGATGATGCTGTTATGTTTAAGGATTCTAATCCTGAGAAATATAGCGCATCTCATTATCTTCCATTTAAGAGGAGTGTCAAAGCTTGTGATATAGTTCTTACGGGAAGTCAATATTTAGCCGATTTTGCTCGTGAACTTGGGGCAAAAGTTAAGGTGCTTCCTTTGGGATTGGAGACAGATAAATATTATATTCCAAATATCAAAAAAGATGATGGCAACATTAGACTTGTATGGATAGGCAGTGAGACAACTCTAAGGTATCTAGAGCAGATCAAGAATGTGCTTGAATCGCTTGGTAAAAAGTATGACAATCTTAAGCTTCGTATTATTGGGGACACTTTCTTTGATCTTGAAAATATGGAAGTAGAGAAATGTAAATGGCAAATGGATAAAAGATCCCAATATCTCTGTGAGTGTGATATTGGGCTTGCTCCTCTACCTAATGATAGATTTTCAAATGGCAAATGTTCATTTAAAGTCCTTGAATACGGTGCAGCAAAACTTCCAGTTGTGGCATCTCCAGTCGGAACAAACTCCAGTCATTTAATAGACACTAAAACAGGCTTCTTAGCTGAAACTCTTGAACAGTGGGGTGATAGCCTTACTAAACTGATTGAAGATGAGACAATGAGAAATGAAATGGGTGAAGCTGGATATAATGTTGCGCAGGAACATAGCATTGAAAAAATAGGAACAAAGCTAGCTTTATTCCTAAAAGAGCAGATTGGATAATCTCACATTTAAACAAAGACTGTTGCGGGGCTGAATTAATCACTATTTTATAAGCGGCCAGTTAGAGAGTCGGGTTTTAAATTTTTCCATATCTTTTTTATGTCTCGGATTAAAAAACAATCTTGATTTGAATCTCTTCATTGCATCAAAATCGATTATTAAAACATCAGAGCTAGTTACCAAGATATTAGCATGCTTTATATCTCCATGGTAAATCTTGTGTTTATTAAATAATTGAAGCATCTTTTCTACTTCTGAGAGAATGTGTTGTTTTTGAGTTTCATCAAGAGCCTCTGCCCTTAGCAAATCGCCGTAGTTTTTGCAGGGAATGTATTCGCTTAATAGATAAGATTCAGTGGTTAAACCATTTTTTTTCTTTTCCAAGTATGCAAAAACCTTTGGGGTGGCTATTTTAATTTCTTCTAAAAAGAGCGTATTGTAAAATACCCTTTTTGCACGAGATTGAATGAGACTGTGAGTGATAGTATGCCAAAAACCTTGAAAGTTATACTGTTTAATTAATGTAGGCTTTCCATTGATTGTTGTGATTATCAATGTTGTAGCCTTACCATCTTTTATCGTTTCACCATTTTTGATTTTGTCATTCAAATTTTCTACGAAGCTTGAAATGGTGTCGTAATTGATGTATTCAGCACAATACATTCCTTTAAAGTCACCGCAAGTGATGTTTTTTATGTTTTGTTTTTCAAGCAAGGGCAATCCTTATATTTCGCTTATAATGCTAAATAGTGATGTCGTTTTTATTAATACGTCCTTGATTTATAAGTTTTGTCAACCGTCTATGCGTTGTATCTTGAACTATGGAAATTATTTCTTCTTCATTTATCAATCTGGTTTCTTTTATAT
>WGDE01000014.1 GCA_015493385.1 Phycisphaerae bacterium | reverse complement strand
GCCATTAAGAATCAAATAAAGAAAGGCGGTGTGAAATTCAATATTCACACCGCCTTTAAATTTACTACTTATAGATTCCTAATAGATTAGAAATCTGTATTTTTAGTTAAAACAGCTTTTGGCTCAGTTTGAGTAGACTCTGCTACGCGTACATCTGGAACTGAATCAAAAGTCTTAAACTCGAAACCATTCTCTTTAACCTTTGCAAGTTTTGCAGACCAGTTGACCATTGAAGCTTCTTCAAGATCTGCTTGTTTCTTTGCAAGTGCATCTAGCTTACGTCTAGAACTATCGCGAGCTGCAACAGCCTGCGCTAATGCACTAGCAAGATCTGTACGTTTTAGAGCTAAAGAATTATGCTCATCTGCAATATCAATTACACGTTCAGCCTTAACTTGCTCAACTCTTGCAGCAAATCTAGCCTTGATTGCTTCAAGATTAGCTGCGGCAGCGTCTCTCTTTGCAGCATTTTCTGTTAGTGCAATCTTAAGGTCTGCATCTGCAGCAGCGTATAGAGCATCAAGCTTTGCATTCTCACATAGCCCACTAGTTTTTGCGTTTGCAACCATGCGATCACAAGCAGCTTCGCTACGCATATTTTGGCTTAGTGCAAGCTGACGGTCTCTTTCTATTTGAGCACTAGCAACTTCATGTTCCATTGTAGATTGAGCAGCTACACGGTTGATTTTAGCTTCTATATTTTTACCAAGAACAGTTGCCTTAGACAGTGATTGTTGATAGTCTGCCTTTGCAATCTGTGTAGAAGAATCAATTGAATTCTGAATCTTAGCAAGCTCTGCCTTTAGGTGCTTTTTAGCAGATGCAACCTGTGCATCAATCTCAAGAGCTAAAGCTTCTTGTGATTCTAGAACACTCTTTGATTCAGAAGTAAGTCTTGAATATTCTGCATCGCCCTTTTGCTTTACTGCCCAAAGTTGAACTTCAAGCTCTTGCTTCTTATTAGCACCACAGTCTAGAACACTAGCTTCTTCAGTGGAGAGTTTTTCTACACGTGCTTTAGTTATCTGCTCAAGTGCAAGTGCTTGACTTTGAATATCAAGAACCTCAGCTTCTTTCTCTTTGCGGAAAGATTCTGCGGCAACAACGTCTTGACGATACTGACTCTCGACGATGTCCATATCTGTAGCGAGTTTAGCTTTGATTTCATCAAATCTTGATTTTGCCTGTGCTTCAAGAGCATCTGCAATAGCAAGCTTCTCTGTTATGATGGCTTCTTCTTGAGTCTTCACTGCAAGCATTTTAGTCTTTTCTTCAGCAAAAGTTGCCTTAGCAACCATCTCTATAGCATCAGCCTTAGCTCTTAAAGACATTACTTTAGCAAGAGAGCTCTTATAAGATGCAATGTAATCTGGTTCCATTCTTGGTGCAACTGGAGCAACAACTGGACTAACCGGAACCTGATGAATAACATTATCTAGAGGTACAGCTGGAGTTGTGTGGTTCGCCATTTCAACGCTACCAGCCTTCTTATTTTGTGCAATTTGAGCTAGTAATTCTTCTTTAATCTTTGCTGCTTCTGCTTCCGCTTGAGCAACTATCTGCATCTCTTTAGCCTTTGCAACAGTTTCTGCATGGGCAGCTGTTTCACGTACTGCATTTGCAACTGAAGCAGCTTGAGCTTTAACAAACTCTGCGTGAGCGGTATCTTCGATACGGTTAGATTTAACACGCAATTTCTTAGCTTCGTTTAGCTCATCTGAGAGTTTAGCGTTAATCTTAGCCATTCCAGACTTATAAGCAGCATCAGAAGCATCTTTGCGATGCGCAATATCCCCCCTTAGACTTTGAATCTCTGCCATAGCCTTGTCGAATCTAGTTGGAGCATTAGATAGTGACTCTTGAGTCTTAGCTTTAGAGCCTGTCTTTGTTGCAACTGCTTCTGCAAGCATTAGCTCGTATTTATGAGAGGCTAGGTTTGCCTCAATTGTTGCCGCTTTAGAACGCAATTGCTTAACGCGAGCTGCAGTATCCTTTATCAAAGATTCTCTTGTTGCACGAATCTTGTCTGCTTCAGACTTTGTCTGAACATCGTTAGAACGAATCTGCTCTTGAATTTCACTTGCTTTTGCCTGAGTTTCTAGTTTAACGGCCTCTGCCTGTGCATTCAACTGAGATACTGTAGCGGCTGCGCGTTGCCTTGTAGCCTTTGACTTTTCTTGCATCTCAAGAATCTTAGCATTACTCTCAACTTCGATTGCGTTATAGACTTGTTTAATCTTATCAATACGAGCAGTCTCACTAGCATACTTCTCATTGGCGTTTGCAATGATAGCTTTGCACTGGCTATCGCCTTCCTTTTTCAAAGATGAGATAACAGTCTCTTTGCGTTTAGCAAAAGCACCAAGTTCAGCTTCTCTAGCTGCTATTTGCGCCATAGCCTTGCCATACTCATTGCTGTACTTTTCACGAAGAGCCTGCGCCTTAGCTAGATCTTGGTTGATTTTAGCTTTAACTTCAGAACGGCGAGCGTCAAAATCTGCTAGACTCTTATCCCTCTGAGCTTGAGCGTGAAGGTCTGTTGCGTCAGCTGTCTCAAGAGCTGCCTCAACACTAGAAACTCCAATTTTGCCCTCACTAACATACTCCATAGGCAAATTAGAGCTTTTGGCTAAATCTGAGAACTCAGAGTGAGTCTGAGCAATCTCAGCACGGTCGTTACCGTTGATTAGAACTTCATCATACTTACTACTAGAGCAACCTGAAGCAACAAGTACAATCGCAACGGATGTACTTAGCAAGGTTAAACTAATCTTCCTACATTTTTTCAAACTCTTCATGTTGAGCCCTCAAAAAAAATCCCAAAACCACCTCTTTGCAATCCCGTTGATACAAAGAGAGCTACCTTTAGCTTTCAGTGGACTCCTCGTCAGGCGAGAGTTGCTACTTAATCAAAAAAACACTAAGGTAAAGAACTGTATTTGAAAGGAGGCAAACAAGATTTCAATCCGCGTTCTAGATCTTAAAAAAGATGATATTGACATATTCTACAAGAAAACTACACCTTTTCAGTGAAGAATCCCGTAAGAATTGAAAAGTTATCGGTCCCAACTAAAGCAAGTCAATATTGGCAGTATTTTGGATCGTGCCAATCAAATTTGCTACTACACATGTCGCAATACTGTCACAAAAGAAATATCTATGTTAAATATATCAGATTTTACCATGCGCTTTATCTCTTGAATGATTGACTTAATTGGCAAGGTCTTATACCATAAGCAGGGCTGCATTAAGGCTACCTAAACAAAACTGATAAACAGTTCCTAATGAAAGGTATGAGATGATAGAAAAAAAGACTAAACTTAAAAAACGCCCTTACGTCATGATAATACGTGATGGCTGGGGATATAACCCAAAAATGGAAGATGATGCCTTTAATGCCATAAAGCTTGCAAATACTCCTTGTGATGATGCGATTATGAGAAAATACCCAAACACTCTAATACACACTAGCGGAGAGGATGTTGGACTAGCGGCTGGGACAATGGGAAACAGCGAAGTTGGACACCAAAATATCGGAGCAGGCCGAATTGTCTACCAAGAATCTGTTAGACTCACCTTGGCAGTTAGGGATGGCTCATTCTTTGAGAACAAGGTATTAAACGATGCAATCGAGACTGCAATTAAAAATGGCGGCAAGCTTCATCTAATGGGACTCTGTAGCGATATAGGAGTCCACTCTCTACTTGGGCATCTCTATGCTCTGCTTGAGCTGGCAAAGAAAGAAGGAGTAAAGGTATACCTACACGCCTTCACAGACGGCAGAGACAGCCCACCAACAAGCGGTAAGGGCTACCTAGCCGATATCGAAGCAAAGATGGCAGAGATTGGCGCAGGTGAGGTTGCCTCCTTGTGCGGCAGATTCTATGCTATGGATAGAGATAACCGCTGGGATAGAGTCGAAAAGGCTTACAATTGTCTAACAAATGGCGTGGGCAAACTCTTCGCCTCTGCAACAGAAGCGATTGATGCAACCTATGCAGATAGCAAAACAGATGAGTTTGTTGCGCCTTGCCTTATCGCAGGCGATGATGGCAAGCCAAAGGCAACTATTTGCGATGGTGATGCGGTAGTATTCTTCAATTTCCGGGGAGATCGACCACGCGAGATTACTAGAGCATTCGTTGACAAGGATTTCAGCGGTTTCAAAAGAGAGAAAATCGTCGACACATATTTTGTGTGCCTAACTGAATACGACAAGAGCATCCCTGCCGCAGTAGCATTTCCAAAGCCTGAGAAGATGAAAAATATCTTTGGCGAATACACTGCTAAGCTAGGATTACGTCAGTTTAGAACCGCTGAGACTGAAAAGTATGCACATGTAACATTCTTCTTCAACGATTATCGCGAAGAACCGTTTGAGGGAGAAGATAGAGAAATTGTAGCGTCTCCTAAAGTTGAAACATACGACTTGAAGCCAGAGATGAGCGCAAACGAGGTCTGCGCACTACTACTTGAAAAAATGGATGACGAGAAATATGACATATTTATCGTAAACTTCGCCAACCCTGACATGGTAGGACACACAGGATTCCTAGATGCCGCAATAACAGCCTGCGAAACTGTCGATAATTGCGTAGGACAAATTCTTGATAAAGTCAAGGCTCTCGGCGGCGCGGCCGTTGTACTTGCAGACCATGGCAACAGCGAAAAAATGGCCGAGGGTAGTCTAGATAATCCATTCACCTCTCACACAACTGGAGATGTTCCATTCGTAGTATTCGACGAAGATTTAATTGGCACTAAACTCAAATCTGGAGGAAGACTAGCCGATGTTGCTCCAACCTTCTTGGATATGATGGGGCTTGATATTCCAGAAGAGATGACGGGCGAATCGCTTCTAATTAGAGAGTAAAAGCAAACGGGCAGTCGCCAAAGAGTGGCTGCCCGTTTAGGATTTTTTAAGACCAAGCAGGGAAAGACAATGTCTAAAATCAAAGTCCTTGACAAGAATATGATAAATATGATTGCTGCAGGTGAAGTAATCGAGAGACCTGCAAGCGTTGTTAAGGAGATGCTAGAGAATAGCATCGATGCCGGAGCAAAGAATATCATTGTCAAAATTGAAGATGGTGGAAAACGTTTAATCTCTGTTACTGATGACGGTTGCGGGATAGCTAAGGAGGATATACCTGTCGCGTTTGAACCGCATGCAACGAGCAAGATTAAAACCATAGACGATCTAACCGCAATAAAGTCTATGGGCTTTAGAGGCGAAGCATTGGCAAGTATTGGCTCAATTGCAAAGGTCAGAATTGTCTCAAGAGAAAAAGACGCAATCGAGGCCTACGCCCAAGAGATAGACTGCTCAGAGAAGAGTGCTGTTATGCCAGCGAGTTCTTCATACGGAACAACTATTGAAGTGCGAGATATCTTCTACAAACTCCCTGCAAGGCGTAAGTTCTTGCGCGCAAGTAGCACAGAAATGACGCATATCACCGAACAGTTCACGCGTATCGCCCTCTCGAACTGTAATATAGGCTTCACTCTTATTCACAATGATCGCCAAAAATATCGCCTGCATCCAACCGATAATGTTGTTAGTAGAATAAAGACATTGATGAATGAGCAGATTGCAAGCGATTTACTAAGCATCGAAACAAAAGAGAAAGATATAAAAATTAAAGCATACATCGGTATGCCTGCAAACGCTAGAAGTAACAACAAATATCAATATACATTTTTAAATGGAAGGTTCATCCGCGACAAATTTATTATTCACGCAATCAAAGAAGCGTATCGCGGACTGATAGAACCTAATAAGCACCCTGTCGCCTTTCTATTTATTGAGATGCCATACGATAGCTATGATGTAAACGTACACCCTAGCAAAATAGAAATCAGATTTGACAATTCATCTCTGGTTCACTCTCAAATCCTTGGCATCATCAAAGAAAAACTGCGCAGTATCGAGCTTGATGTAGTTTCATCATTTGACAATCTAACCGCACAAAATGGCAACATTGCAGCGGATGCAACGATTAGCCGCTCAGAGTATATACGAAGAGAGCGAATAAAAGATGCAATGGAAAACTTCTTCACCAAATCTTCCAAACCGATAAGCACACAAGGCAAATTTAGTTTTAACCATTCAACAGCAAACAACGCAGGCGCAAACAGGTCTCAAAGAATTAGCGAAGACTTACCGAAAAGCTACTACAATACCGATTCCGTAGACATTGCGCAGAACCAGCCAGACAAGAAAAACACCATACTCCAAATACACAACAGCTACATTATCTACCAAACACCCGACGGCTTTGCTATTGTGGACCAACATGCTTTGCATGAGCGAATCATATACGAGAAACTCTGCGACAGGCTAGTTAGAAATCAAAAGCCTCTGGAATCACAGAAACTTTTAATACCAGAACCGATAGACTTAACAACCGCACAGCAGCAGGCGATAGAGGATAACAAAGAAACATTCAACAAACTTGGAATAGATATAGAACAGTTTGGGCCAAAGAGTTGCGCGGTGCATTCTTTCCCTACATTGCTAAAAGATGCAAACATCAGCTCATTTGTTCAAGATTTACTAGATGTACTCATGGATTCAACCATAACTCCAGACGCCGAGAAACTCTTGCACAGCATAATGGATATGACGGCATGCAAGGCCGCAATTAAAGCAGGGAAACCACTATCCAATGAAGAGATGGTGCAATTACTACGCGATAAGGAACTCGTTGATAGAGCAAGTCGATGCCCACACGGAAGACCTACGACTATCAAATTTACAATCGAAGAGCTTGAAAAGAAATTCAAGAGAACTGGATTTTAATGGCTTCAAAATATAAAACATTTTCAATTCTGCTAATATTCATAATTCTTAGCTCTCTTATTGCTTGGCAGTTTACCAATTCATCTGAGACTTTTAGCGCTACTAATAAAACGCACGATGGACTGCGCATTATCTCGTTGGCTCCAAATATTACAGAGATATTATTTGCTCTAAATCTTGGCGATAATGTTGTCGGTGTAACGAGTTACTGCAATTATCCACTAGAGGCTAAGAACAAGCCCGTCATTGGCTCAACAACGCAGATAAACTTAGAGAAAATCCTTACGCTTAAACCAACGATAGCGTTCTCCACATCGTCGAATCTACACCAGAGTTTTCGCTCAAGACTAGAGCATATTGGTTGCAAAAGTGTCTCTCTAGACGTAGAGAATTTGGAGGATATCTATACTTCAATAAATACCATAGCTAAAGATTGCAATATTCAGAGAAAAGGCTCTGCTCTTATAGAAGACATTAAAGCTAAGTTAAAGGCAATATCTCAAGAAGCTAGAGCTAAACACAAATCAAAAGTTTTAGTCGTAATACAACAGAGACCGCTTATTGTCGCTGCGAATGATACGTATATCGGTGATTTAATAAAGATTGTTGGAGCAGTCAATGCGGTTACGAGAATAGATTGTCATTGGCCACAAATCAACAATGAATCCCTTATTCTATTTGCACCAGATATTATAATAGAATCTCGTAACAAGAAGACTCTATCAAACAGCAAAGATGACTGGAAAGAATTCTATAAAAAATGGCAGTCAATTCCGGCAGTTAAAAATGATAAAATCTTCGCAATAGACGCCGATATAATGAGTAGGCCAGGCCCTAGAGTTGTAGAGACAGCTGAGAAGCTATACGATATTATTTATAGTGAAAAAGAACAGAAATGACGCAACAATCAGGACTAACATTCACTAAACTACTAACATCTATCCTAATAGGTGTTGCTATCTTAGCAGCCACAATGCTAGTGTGCAGTCTCGTTGGAACAAAGACTCTCTCAATTGAGCAATTAATACACTCTGATATTTCGGCTATCGATTCTGAGATATTCTACAGAATAAGACTGCCAAGAGTTTTACTAGCTAGTATTGTTGGTGCAGCACTAGCAATATCAGGAGCTGTTTTACAAGCTATACTTAAAAATCCTCTCGCCGATCCATATATACTTGGAATATCAAGCGGAGCTGGAGTAGGCGCAATGCTTGCTAGCGTAATGGGTCTGCAATTTACATTTCTAGGTAAATCACCTATTGCAATATTTGCGTTTATAGGCGCATTTGCCACTGTCTGGCTCGTCTGGACTATTGGTTCGTTAGCTGATAAGCGCAGTAGCAACGGGCTACTATTAACAGGAGTGGTAATAAATACATTTCTCTCTGCCATTACAATGTTTATGGTTGCCATTGCAAGAAGTAGTACAGTTCACAGCACGATGATATGGCTTATGGGCAATATTTTTCCTGAAGATTTAACCACTATTACAACAATGGCGATTCTAACATTATTAGCAGCGATAGCACTGATGCGGCTTGGGCCAAGCTTGAATTTGATAAGCTTTAGCGCTGCGCAGGCAAAGACGGTAGGTATCAATGTATCTAGAGTACGTTTTATTACGTTTCTTACAACTGCATTTATAACATCAATTGCGGTGAGTCTAAGCGGGTTGATTGGTTTTGTTGGACTGATTGTTCCCCATGCAGTTAGGTTAATTTGGGGAGCAGACCATAGAAGATTGCTACCAATAACTGCAATTGCAGGTGCAATCTTTATGGTTATTGCCGACACAATCGCTAGAATTATCATATCTCCCGCGCAGCTACCGGTAGGAATCCTTACCGCCTTGATAGGCGGACCATTCTTTATTGTGCTTCTGATTAAAAATTCTAAGAGGCAAAACCTATTATGATTGATGCAATAAAAGTTAACAGCCTAGACTTCTCATACGGAGAAGAAGAGATTCTCAGTTCTCTAGAGTTTAATGTGAGAGAAGGAGAGTTTCTGGCAATAGCCGGCCCAAACGGAGCGGGCAAGAGCTCACTACTGAATCTATTAACTCAAGTATTAAAGCCTAACAAAGGCAATATCACTCTAATGGGCAAAGATATCTGCGACTACAGCTGTCTTGATATGGCAAGAACAATAGCCATAGTACGCCAAGACTTTTCCACTACTTTTGGATTTAACGTTTACGAGACTGTTATGATGGCAAGGACTGCCTTTTTTAATATACTGGGTTTTGAGAGCTCTCTGGATAGGGACATTGTAAAAAACGCTCTTGAAGCCACCAATATATCTCATCTAGCCAACCGAGAACTCAATGAGATAAGTACAGGAGAGAGACAAAGAGTCTTTATTGCTAGAGCCCTAGCACAGGACACTCCAATAATCTTACTTGACGAACCTACAAGTTTTCTCGATTTGAGACACCAAGTTGAAATCTATGACTTGCTCAAGCGAATGCAACTAGAATCGTCCAAAACGATATTAACCGTCACACATGACATCAATCTATCTGGTCAATATTGTGATAAAGTTTTGCTCCTAGGATACCGAGATAGTTTTTACTTGGGAGACATTAAGAGTATATTTGAGAATAATAAGATTGCAGAGATTTTCTCCGTCAGTGGTGCATCCACTGAGATAAATGGCAAATACGTCTTTTTGCCCCAAGGAAAATACCGTAAACTGTAAAAGACATGAAACATAAACCCATTATTGGCATAATGTTACAACAAAAGAGATGTATGTTTGTTTTTAGCTTTGACCAATCCTTCTTTTAATGTAAAATGCCAACCTAAAAGGAAAGGGTTCTGATGGGCAAAACTATTACCACAGTTATTGGTATTAAAGGTCTTGCTCCTTGAAAGGGATAAAAAGTGGTAAAAAAAGTGACAAAGAAGAAAACTACAAAGGCTAGTACCAAAAAGACAACTAAGAAAAAAACTACTAAACGCGTAGCCAAGGTAGAAGATGTAAAAGAGGTAAAAGAGCCTAAAAGAGAAGCTCCTACAATGGATTCTTACCTAACTGCTACAGAGGTAAAAGAATTCAAAGAACTTCTCATGTTGAAGGCTGCTGTAATATGCGGAGACATCACCCAGATGGAGGCAGATTCGCTTCGTGACTCTAGGGGTAATGCTGCAGGCGATTTATCGAGTATGCCAATACATATGGCGGATATAGGCAGTGATAACTTTGAGCAGGAATTCACACTTGGTCTTATGGATTCTGAACGTAAATTACTTATGGAAATCAAAGATGCCCTTGCTCGCATTGAGAATAATGAGTATGGAATATGCCAAGGAACAGATAAACCAATCTCAAAAGAGAGGCTCAAAGCAAAACCTTGGGCGCGTTATTGTATAGAATACGCCAGAATGGTGGAGAAGGGATTAGTTATTGAAGGAGAAAAATATTATGAGGAATCTCGAAGTCAAGGCTATGATTACGGTGAACTATCAAGTGACGATGCTGAACCTACCATAGACTTCTCTGACGATAAACTATTATAGTAGACTACTAGAATTACCCTCAAGCAATACATGAAGCCTGTGCGTGAGATATTACGACAGGCTTTTTTTGAAGACAAGCTTTTAGATAATGACTGATAAAAACAAGAAAACAAACGCGACATGCCCTAGTTGCAAAAAAGTTTTTTTCTATGATAGCGTAGAAAAAAACAAGGCTTTTCCATTTTGTAGCAAACGTTGCAAAATGATAGACCTGAGCCGCTGGTTAGAAGATGGCTATAGAATTGAATGCGCACAAGATGATGCTATAAGTGAATTCTAGCCCCTACAATATTATCGCAAATACCACAGAGAAACGAGAATTTCAAAACTTCAACCGCTTTATCGCTAAATTAACACCCTGCTCTCAAATTTTAATCGTAGCTATCTCTCTATTTGGACGATATAGAGAAGTAATACTGTAAAGAAAAGAGATTCAAATAAGTGGCTTACAAGGGTAATAATGGCACAAAGCAGTAGTAACAACAACAATATCAATCGATTCTTAGAGAGTCTAGACAATCTAATGTTCTTGAACATCTTTAAGTGCTTTAAGCTAGCAATCAGCCCCAACAAAATGATTCTCGCCTTTTTTGCCGTTTTCTTTTTAGCTTTGGCTGGAGTATTATTGGACTCTTTCACTAAAACTGTACATACAAGCAAATATGACGGCGCAGAATACAACAGTAAAAACACCACATCTATTAACGAACTAGATGCCTACCTAGCAAACGAGAAGTTGCTAGAGGATTTAATTAACCAAGATTCCTCCAAGACTAATCAGGGTGTATATCTAACGATGTGGGATTTTAGTACGAGAAATTTCAATGAGTCAATCATCTCTATCCTTTCTTTCGATATACCAAAATTATTTAATTGTTTCATCGGCGAACTTCGCGCATTTAATTGGGTATTAAAATATCACTTCTTCTACACATTAACATACCTAGTCATTGCATGCTGCATTCTCGCTTATTTTGGTGGAGCAATTACAAGAGCTGCTGCGTTGGAGTTTAGTCTTGGCGAAAAACCTGGACCAGCAGAGTTGATGCGTTATAGCAGAAAACACTTTAAAAGCTACCTATTTGCACCAGTCGCGCCGTTTATAGTAGCGTTCGGGCTTGGCTGTTTGATCTCTGCATTGGGTTTTATTGCAAACTTCCCTTGGGTAGGCGAGTTAATTCTTGGGCTTTTAATTATAGTCGCTTTTCTACTGAGTTTGCTCATTGCTATGATACTTATCGGAGCATTTGGTGGACTAAGCCTTATCTTACCTGCGATATCGTATGAGGGAACTAATGGCTACGATGCACTTGGACGAGCCTATTGCTATACATACTCAAGACCTTGGAAGTTGCTATATTACTCAGTAATTTCGATTTTCTACGGTTCTATCTGCTATATATTCGTTAGGCTCATTGCTTTCTTAATCTTAAAAACGACCTACACTTTCCTTCAATTTGGAATATTTGTTGAAAGCGCTAGGACTGAAGGTGTTAGCAAGTTAGCCGCAATATGGCGTGATCCTGAATTTTTAAATCTCTTGGGTCCGCATATGAGTATCAATTTCTACCTAACAGAAAGATTATCCTCTAGCTTGGTACATCTTGCTATTTTGCTGATACTCGGCGTGGTTGCTGCATTTGTCACCAGCTATTATTTCTGCGCAAGTACCGTAACATACTCATTGATGCGTAAGGGAATAGACAAAGTTGAAACAAATGAGATATACACTAAATTGCAAAGCCTCAAGGATGATTGGAAAGATGTTGGAATAACAGATACAGATTAGTTTAATAGCCCCTAAAGGGTGCGTCAACTTGACTTTTAATTGATAGTCGGTTATCTTAATTGACTACTTTATATGGGAGAAATAATGTCGAAAAAAAAAGTAAGCACTGAAATAAAAGAAACTTATGGTTCTCCAGATAGTTTTCTTTTAAATCATAGACGCTCATTCATTCTAGTTGCGCACATTTTAGCATTTTCAATCGCTTTGTTTCTTGCGTTTGTTATGTCTAACAATATGGTTATCTCCACAAGCTGGTTAAAATTGCAATACCCTGCCATGCTTCTGTTTGTGCTTATCGTTAAAATTATTGTTTTTAGACTCTTTAGGCAATACAGCGGTTGGTGGCGTTATGTTGGTATCGCAGACTTGACCTCAATGAGCAGTGCTGCATTAGTAAGTACATTCATAATAGTCATATCTTGGTATGCAATGATGAGCACAACTGTGCTGAGGCGCAATCTAATATCTCTAACAACTGTAAGCCAGAGTGTGATGATTTTAGACCTTATCTGCACTGTAATGATTTTAGCCGGTGCAAGAATGGCTGTACGTCTCTATCATGAGGAGTTTAGATCAGAGAGAGGCAACAATATCACCAGACTCTTGATTATGGGTGCAGGCGATGCTGGAGAGGCCCTTCTTAGAGAAATACATAGAATGCGCGTAGAGCAATACGACGTTGTCGGATTTATTGATGACGATCCAATAAAACAGAATATAAACATCAGAGGCATTCCAGTTCTTGGAACGGTTGAAGACCTGCAGGATATTTGCCAAAGAGAAGATGTTGACGAAGTTGCTATCGCTATGCCAAGCGCTTCACAGAAACATCTGCGCAGAATAGTACACACTTGCCAAGGTATCAAAGTTCGTTTTACCACAGTTCCTTCTATCACAGATATAGCCTCTGGGAAGTTGAATGTTTCTCAGATTAGAGAGGTAGAGATTACAGACCTTCTCGGTAGGCAAGAAATCCAGCTTGATATTGAGGGTATTAAAAATTTCCTAACAAACAAGACTATCCTAGTTACTGGTGCAGGCGGTTCTATTGGTTCTGAGATGTGTAGACAAGTATGTAACTTTGGACCAAAAATGCTCTTATTAGTAGAGCAGGCCGAAAATCCGCTCTTCCATATTGAGCGTGAGCTTAGGAAGAGCTTCCCTGACGTAAATATCAAGGCGATTATCTGCGATATTGCAGACGAAATACGTGTTGATCAAATATTCAAGGATGATAGACCAGAGGTGATAATCCATGCAGCCGCACACAAACATGTGCCTCTAATGGAAACAAACCCTGGAGAATCCATCAAGAACAACGTTGTTGGAACAATGAACATCTCAAGAGCCGCGGACAAATATGGAAGCAAAAACTTTGTAATGATAAGCACGGATAAAGCTGTTAACCCAACAAGTCTTATGGGTTCTTCAAAGAGAGTTGCTGAGATGTTTGTTCAGGACTTAAACCGCACGAGCGAAACTCACTTTGTTACGGTCAGGTTTGGTAACGTTCTTGGCTCTAACGGATCCGTTATTCCAATATTCAAGAAACAGATCGCTGAAGGCGGTCCTGTAACAGTAACACACCCAGATATGGAACGCTATTTTATGACGATTCCAGAAGCTAGCCAGCTAGTTCTACAGGCTGCAACACTTGGCGAAGGTGGAGAGATTTTCGTATTAGATATGGGTGAATCAGTTAAGATTGTAGACCTTGCAAGAGACTTAATAACACTGAGTGGGTTTAGGCCAGACGAAGATATTGAGATTAAATTTTCAGGTATGCGCCCAGGAGAAAAACTCTTTGAAGAGTTGTCTATAGAAGGCGAAGATATGAAACCTACAAAACACCCAAAAATCGGTGTATGGCAAAATATCCCAATGGACAGAGCACAATTGCACAGTGCAATAAACGAACTAATAGCAGTCGCCCCATCGCAAGATCACGAACTAGTCGTTAAGCATATCAAAAAACTAATCCCAGAATACATAGGCGACATCGCTCCAAAAAGCTAAACAATCAGGCGTAGAGACGCACATCTGTGCGTCTCTACGATTGTATTTTTGGTTATTCCTGTCATTTCATATCATCCAAATTTCTGAATCATATTCTGCCTACGATTCCATTACAATTTTTCCGTTACCGCCATTTAATTTATATTTTGCCATTTCACGGAATTATACCACCATAAAAAAAGGTTCAACCTCTCGATTGAACCTTCGTTTTCCCTGCCTACTCCTGAGATATTTTCTAGAAACTCTCTTCCTCGGCACTTCTTGGATGAGCATTTTCGTAAACTTCTTTGATCTTTGAAGTTGTAAGGTGCGTGTAAACCTGTGTAGTTGAGAGAGACTGATGACCTAGTAACTCCTGTACGCTGCGCAAATCTGCGCCATTGTTTAATAGATGTGTTGCAAAACTATGTCTTAGGGTGTGCGGACTAATCGCAGGGTCTAAGCCGGCTGCAAGGAGATACTTGTCCATTTTTCTACGCACACTTCTAGTGCTCAATCTATTGCCATGTTTGTTCACAAATAAAACTTTTGGATCTATATCATTCGTCTGCGATCTGCGATTTCTAAACTCTATATAGTGCTGGATTGCCTGAAGTGCAGAAGAGCCAATAGGCGAAATTCTCTCTTTTTTGCCCTTACCCCTAACATGAACAACCTCGCCCAGGAAGTCAATATCTTCCATATTAAGTGAAACCAATTCGCTAACTCGAAGTCCTGTGCTGTAGAGCGTCTCAAGGATGGCCCGATCTCTTGAACCAAGCCAAGAATCGGTGTCAGGAGCGTCTAGTAATCTTTGTATTTCTTCGTACTCCAGAAATTTAGGAAGTTTCTTTTCCTGTTTTGGACTTTTAATCGCCATAACAGGATTAATATCAATCACTTCCCTCTTCACGAGAAACTTATAAAAACTTCTAAGAGTAGCAACTTTTCGAGCGGTAGTACTCTTTGAATACTCGTGAGATGATAGATGAGCAAGGTATTCTCTAATAGTATCTACTGTTGCTTCAACTAGCAACTGGTCAACTGAAATATCTTGGGCAACTGCAGTAGCGGTTGCTGTTGTTCCTTGCCAAGAATCGTCTCTACTCCTCGTGTTTTCATTTGGTGCAAGGAACTCGCGATATTGAACCAAATCAGCACCGTAACATTTTGCGGTATGCTCCGAAAAATGTTTTTCGTACTTGAGGTAGCTCAAGAAGTTTGGTATCAAAGTACATTCGCTCATATTTTATACCCTCTTTTAAAAATATTCCCTCCTTTGAGATCCTTCTCTTTTGAAGGAGGGCCATCATTAACTGTTTACGGAGCCACCGAGTACAGGAGAATCTTTTTTTATAATCTCATCCGCCTGATCAATAAGCGTCCTAGCCAACTTAAAGCTCAAAACCGCCGCATCAAACCAATCAAAATCAACATTATTATCGTTTGCCTGATCAACAAGTGATTCTAAAAGCAAATCCTCCGCACCAACGTCGTAGCGAAAGATATACTTCTGAGCACCTTTGTTTAGGACTAACTGTCTTGTTGTTTTACTTGTAAGCATTATCGATTCCTATATTAAGCCTTTTCTATATTCTCTTATCGGGCTTAGAATTGATAGCTAAAGTTAAAAGTGCATTTTTTTCTTAAATCTGTAATGTTTTTATAGGCTCATAGAGACACCCACAAGAATACCCAGATACAATACAACGCCTAAAGACTTTAAATAGAAGTAGTTACAGCTGCAAACGAATGGCAGAAGAGCTAAATACAGCTAAGGTAAAAAGAGAAGTTGACTTCAACAATCTTATTGAAAACCAACGAATCATAACCCCATTAGCATTTTTTTCAGACGTAGAGTCTCTTTAGAGACCTTAACCAAAGTGAATAGTAACCAAAGCACTAGCAACACTAACGAGATTAAACGTTGCATGAACAACCATACTTCTGAAAAGAGAACCACTCTTTATATAGGCATATCCCATGCAACAAGACAACGCAAACAGTGATAGCCAGTGGTATTTAAGGCTAAAACCGTGGACCATAGCAAACAGAGCAGATGTGATAAAAATTGAAAACCATGATTTGTTGGTGAGTGAAAATATGTAATTCTGGAAAATCCCTCTAAAAAGTAACTCCTCAACAATTGGCGCAACCATCGTCGCCAATATAATCGCAAAGATGCTTAGCCAGATTGGCGTGCCATTATCAAGCATCTTGATAAGAGAATGGTTTGGCATCTGAAAATCTTCACCTATTATCACGCGACCGATGAAAGCAACTAGCACCGTTATAAAAAACACAACCGGCAGGATTGATAGATAGTTAATCAAGCCAAGACGAATATCTCTCCAAAGAGTTCTAACATCCAAACCAAACCCCTTGAGAGCCCCTCGAAAATAATTCTTGGCAACAATCAATATCGCTGTTATCGTAATTAAATCGCTTAATACGGTCGCAAAATACGGCACCATTTCAGAATCTTGAAACTTAGAGAAAAAAAGTGTCTTTGTTAGAAGCAAGCCTATTAGAAGCTGCGCAAAGATCCAGATGCCAAATATGCTCATCACAACGCTAACATCCATGAGATTACTCTTTGGAGAAATACCCAATAAACTAGTAGAGCCCATGTTCGTCCCAGCTAGCCACCTTATAAACAAAGCAATACCAACGAGTAGCATAACTGCAAATATGGCGAAAAAAATAAGAGATTCGATACTGTAAGTTTCCAAACCTGCTGTTTGTGTATCCAAAGAACTATTCCCAACTTTATATAAGCAAAAGACCAATAAACTTGCAAGAGTTCCACATTTGTATTAAATTAAACGAAACATTTCAAGGGAAATAGATATATGGATATATTTAGAATTGAAGGAGAGGCAAAACTCTCCGGTAAAATTAAAGTCTCTGGTGCAAAGAATGCCGCCCTACCAATCATGGCAGCTACAATTCTCGCACCGGGTGAGAGTATTCTTGATTCAGTTCCAAACCTATCAGATATAAATGTATTGATAGAATTGCTCGGCTCACTCGGAGCAAAAGTATGGAGAGACCAAGATAAAAAATTACATATCGACACAGACTCAATAGATAGCTTCTTTGGCGATTACCAAATAGTCAGACGAATGCGCGCTAGTATCTGTATACTTGGGCCGCTTCTTGCCAGATTCGGTAAGGTTGAGATATCAATGCCAGGAGGATGCGCGATTGGAGACCGCCCTGTTGATATGCATATTAGAGGGTTAAAAGCGCTTGGAGCGAGAATTCAGCTTGAAAATGGATATATCATCGCAACCGCTCCAGATGAGGGGCTAATTGGCGCAGACATCTTTTTAGGCGGCCCATTTGGTTCGAGTGTACTAGCTACTGCAAATGTAATGATGGCGGCAACCTTAGCCAGAGGAACCTCTATTATAGAATGCGCAGCCTGCGAACCAGAAATTGAAGACTTGGCAAACTTCCTAATAGACATGGGCGCAAAGATTAAAGGCGCAGGCTCACCAAGACTAATAATTGAGGGCGTTAAAGAGCTATCAAGCTGTGAGTACAATATTATTCCGGATAGAATTGAAGCGGGAACGTTTATGGCAGCCGCCGGAATTACCGGTAGCCGACTAGAGATTGAAAACTGCAATCTCAGCCATATGATGGCGGTAGTAGATTGTATGCAGAATATGGGTACAACCATTGAAAAAACACAAACAGGTTGTATTGTCAGCCACAACGGCCCAATCAAGGCAACCCACATAACAACACAGCCCTACCCTGGATTTCCGACCGACCTTCAAGCACAATTTATGGCAATGCTTGCAATCGCTGATGGCAATAGCGTTATAACAGAAAAAATCTTCCCAGATAGATTTATGCATGTTGCTGAGATGAATCGTATGAACGCCAACCTGCGAAAAGAAGGATGTAGTGCTATAATCAGCGGCGTGAGCGGGCTAAGTAGCGCTCCTGTGATGGCATCGGACCTACGCGCAAGCGCAGCATTGGTAATCGCAGCATTAGCCGCAAAAGGAGAGACCATAATAAACAGAGTCTACCACATCGACCGTGGATATGACCGTATAGAAGAAAAATTAAATTCAGTTGGCGCTAAGATCCACAGGGAGAGCATCTAACAACCACATGGCATAAATCTGCAAGAAGTTAGAGCTTGACATTATAATCTCTAATGTAAACAATAGACATAGCACATTTAAATTAATATGAGTATTTTAGGGAGAAATAGAATGAGCGATGAAATGAACAATGTAAATCCTGAACAAGAAAACAATGTTAACGACCATACTTCTGAACAAGAACAAGCTCCCCAAAGCTCCAATGAGCAAGTAGATACGGCAGCAGAAAAGATAGTGGGGAAACCAGTAGAAAAAACACAGATATCCCAAGACTCAAAAAATCTAGCTCTACTTTGTCACTTACTTGGTATCTTTACAATTATACTTGGACCATTAGTTATTTGGCTACTCAATAAAGACAAAGATGAGTACCTAGACAAGCAAGGAAAAGAATCCCTAAACTTCCAACTGACAGTGTTAATAATATGTGGTGGATTGTCAATTCTAACTGTAATCGGTATGCCTATTATAATGATAGTTCTTCTAGCAAATACTATTTTTCGTATTCTTGCAACCGTCGCCGCCAGCAAAGGTGAGGACTACAAATATCCGTATAGCTTCAAGATTCTAAAATAACCATTACATTTTTTCCATCTGCGTTTATCTATGTTTATCTGCGGTTAAAATTACTCGGAACCGTGATAGGTCGTTGCCTTTTTGGGTGTCTTTCCGTGCTTGATATCCCTGTAATATGAATATGTCATAGGTACGGCAGAGTCATCTATTTTTTCAGCGGCTACAACTTTTCCAATAAACACCGTATGCGTATAAATATCTAGCGTATCCATGACTTCAACCTCAATGTAGCATGTCATGTTTTCTTGCAGTATTGGGCAGCCTGTTTTGCCAAGGCGATATTTTACGTCAGAAAACTTATCTATATCCTTGCCACTTTTAAAGCCAAATGGGGCAAATTCCCTCATCGGCGCATCTTGGGAAACAACGCTTACTGAGAAATTACCACTGTTTTTAATCATATCATGCGTAAAGTTTTCTTTATTCACGCTAATAGCTACCGTAGCAGGATCGGGAGTAATTTGAAACACTGTGTTGACAATACAGGCATTTATCTTTCCATTATCACTTGCCCCGACAACACAAATACTATAGCTCAAATCGAATAAAGCATCATAATCTATCATAGTTAACCTCCACAATTGATGGCTTCTAATAAGAATCTCTTATTCGCTATCTTAACAGCTCTAATAACTTAAGACAAGATACTTGCAAAAAGATATATGCGCAGCTATTATGGCGGCAATGGCAAAGAAGAAAGAAGAAAAAAAGAATAATGCGCCTCAGATTCGTAACAAGAAGGCTTTTCACGATTATCTAATTCTTGAAAAGGTTGAGACTGGGCTATCTCTGACCGGTAGCGAGGTAAAAAGTCTGCGGCTTGGTAATGCTGATTTAAACGGAGCATACGCGAAGATTGTGCGCGGTGAGTGCTTGCTTGTTGGCGCAAAGATAGAACAATACAAGGAGGCAACCTACAACAATCACGATATATCACGAGATCGCAAGCTCCTTCTACATAAAGCGCAGATAAAGAAACTAACAGCCAAACTCGACCAGCGTGGATTCACTCTTGTGCCACTGCGTATCTACTTTAACTCAAGAGGTTTGGCAAAACTAGAAATCGCCCTTGCAAAGGGAAAGCAAACGCACGACAAACGCGCATCGATACGAGACAAAGATCAAAAACGAGACCTTGAAAGAAGCATGAAGTCTTACAGACATTAAACACATTCAATACAATAACCATAAAGAGGGAATTTATTATGAGCGACGAAAAAAAAATCATAATTGATGAAGACTGGAAGAAACAAGCACAGACAGAGAAAGAAAAACTCGCTGCAGAGATAAAGAAGGAAGATGATGCTCCAAAAGAGTTACCAAAAGCGGATATCTCTGGCTTGATAAATATGCTAGCTACGCAGGCAATGTTTGCTCTTGGGTTAATTGCTCCTCCAGGAGAAGAGGACAATGTTAAGGTTGACCTCGCAATTGCCAAGTACAATATCGATCTTCTAGAAACGCTTGAAGAAAAGACAAAAGGAAATCTCATGGGTGGCGAGGCTAATCTGCTAAACAGCTCGCTAAATCAGCTAAGAATGATATTTGTTCAGATTTCATCTGCTTCTAAAGGTGGAAGCGATAAGAAAAAAACGGAGTAGCCGTGGCAACAATTCTAGATAAAATCATAGCTGATAAACAATTTGAAATCGCCAAGCATCAAGAGCGTGTGAGCCAAGACGAATTAATTGAAAAGATTAAGTCTTTGCCAAAATGCAGAGACTTTGCCAAGGCAATATCGAAGAAAAACTCGCGTGGTATAAACGTTATTGCTGAGGTAAAAAAAGCGTCCCCATCTGCTGGCATTATTCGCAGTGATTTCGACCCAGCAGCAATAGCCAAGATATACAATGATTGCGGTGCTGATGCAATTAGTGTGTTGACTGATGAGAAATACTTTCAAGGCAAGCTCGAGTTTCTCTCGCAGGTAAAGGCAGTGGTTGATTGCCCTGTTATGCGTAAAGATTTTATCGTTGAGCCATACCAAGTATATGAGGCTAGGGCAAATCATGCTGATGCAATATTATTGATAGCAGAAGCTCTTAGTGTTGGCGAGCTCATAGAACTACTCAATCTAGCCCATAGCCTAACGCTTGGGGTGCTTGTAGAGGTTCATACTTTAGAATCTTTACTTGCGATAAAAGATCTAATTGATATATCGAGTAAGACAAAAACTCTTCTTGGCATAAATAACAGAAACCTAAAAACAATGACTGTTGATATTGAGAACACTGCGCATATCAGCGGGTTTGTTGACAACAAGAATAGATTGGTAGCTGAGAGTGGAATTAAAACACGAATTGATGTAGAGAGGCTAATCAATCTCGAAATTGGTGGCGTATTAATCGGAGAGACTCTCTGCAGGAATGAAGATATCGCCGCCAAATTTAAGGAGCTCTTCGGAAATGCCTAACTTACTTAGCACAAACCCCAATATAGGCCTCGCATTGGTCATTACCTTAGGATTGTTTACCGGTACAGTAAGCGGTCTATTAGGAATTGGCGGCGCTGTAGTTGTGATTCCAATCCTTGTTTTTGCTCTTGGATTTGACCAACATCTGGCGCAGGGAACAACTTTGGCGATGATGCTTCCACCGGTTACTTTTCTAGCCGTAATGCAATATCACAAAACCGGACACATCAATTGGAAAATTGCCCTTTTACTAAGCGCGGGCTTCTTTATTGGCGGTTTGCTCGGAAGTAAAATTGCAACAAACATAGACGCATCAACTCTCAAGAGAATTTTCGGTATCATGCTACTAATAATCTCTCTGAAAATGATACTTTCTAATTAATAGCAAACGCAATGGATTGGACAACCACAAGGGATAGCCACTACAGTTTTATTTATTTTTATTCTATATTAAGTCAACATGTGAGAAAAAGATGATAATTAAAGCCAAATGCCCTCACTGCTACAAAGAATTCAATGTTGACAAACAGCTCCAAGGCAAGCTTTGCCAATGCCGCAAATGCTCGGGATTATTTAGAATGCCCGAGCTGGATAGAGCCATCTCAAAGTCCAAATCACTAAAGTCAAACGTATTCGTTGATGCCAAAGGCAATGTGTACGGTTAGAAAGAAATCAATATCTATAAATTTATCAAAGACGCCGCCTTTACCAATATAACTAGAAAAATCGACTACTCCCTGCTTATTGTTCTCAAATACAACCTTTAACTTGTAGCCTTCTATATATTCTGCATTTATGATATCACAAAGCATAACAAGTTCTCCTATTTCAACGGTTCTATTTTTAGTGGTGGTTGTAAAACTGGGACTGGTACGTTCGGCTGAAAGCCGGTTGTACCAGTCCCGGCTTGACTAGTGTCCTCGTAACCTGCCTGCGATTCCATTGCAATATTTTCGTTGCTGCCATTTAATTCATCATTTTGCCATTTCACGGGATTATCAATAATATATTCCGTTGGGGCGTATTGCAATACGCCCGTACTACCAATGAATAATTCCTTTAATTGCGTTAAAGCAGTTAATTTTTGTTCTTCTTCTGCTGTTTCTGCTTGGCTTGATTTTGTTTTTGTTTAAGGATTTTTGCCCACATATCTTTCAAGCCTACCGTCTTATTAAATATAATGTTGTCTGGGGTTGAATCTTTATCACAGCAAAAGTAGCCCAATCTCTCAAACTGTAATCTTTCATACGGTTTCACATTCGCAAGGTATGGCTCAAGTTTACAGTTAACCGTCTTTAGAGAATCCTTGTTTATATTATCAGTAAAATCGCCCTTTTTTGACACCTTTTCAGGGTTCTCTTTGATGAATAGATGATCGTAGATATTTACCACGGCATCTATCGCATGCTCGGCAGAAACCCAGTGCAATGTCGATTTAACTTTTCTGCCATCTGGTGCATCTCCGCCTCTTGTTTGAGGGTCAAATGTACAGCGCAGCTCAATTATTTTACCTGTATTGTCTTTGATAACTTCATTGCAGGTTATAAAGTATGCGTAGCGCAGACGCACTTCTCTACCAGGAGCAAGACGGAAGAACTTTTTAGGAGGCTCTTCCATAAAATCCTCACGCTCAATGTAGAGCTCTTTAGAGAAAGGTACCTTTCTTGAACCTTGAGATGCGTCTTCTGGATTATTGACAGCCTCAAGATCCTCAACTCCTTCATCAGGGAAGTTAGTAATGACAATCTTAAGCGGATCGAGAACAGCCATAACTCTATTGGATGTTATATTGAGATCTTTGCGTAGACAATGCTCAAGCAGTGCATAATCGACACAGGAGTTTTGCTTGTTAACACCAATAACTCTGCAGAATTCGCGGATAGCCTCTGGAGAGAAACCTCTGCGCCTCAAGCCAGAGATTGTCGGCATACGTGGGTCGTCCCAACCGCTAACATAATTTTGCTCAACAAGGTTAAGGAGTTTTCTCTTGCTCATAACAGTGTAGGTTAGGTTGAGTCTTGCAAACTCAATCTGCTGTGGATGATGAATTCCAAGTTGCTCAATGAACCAATCGTACAATGGCCTATGATCTTCAAATTCTAGCGTACAGACTGAGTGGGTAATCCCCTCAAACGAATCTTCTAGTCCATGCGCCCAGTCGTACATTGGGTAAATACACCACTTATCACCCGTTCTATGATGAGTCGCATGTAAGATTCGATACATAACTGGGTCGCGCATGTTCATGTTCGACGATGCCATATCAATCTTTGCGCGAAGAACTTTTGAACCGTCTGGAAAATCACCATTCTTCATCTTCTCGAATAGCTCTAGGTTTTCCTCAACACTCCTATCCCTAAACGGGCTATTTGTACCGGCCTCTGTGAGAGTTCCACGCAACCTGCGCGTCTCTTCTATACCAAGGTCGCAAACATACGCTTTACCTGCGCGAATAAGCTCTTTAGCAAGCTCGTACATCTTATCAAAATAGTCAGATGCGAAGAAAAGATTCTCGCCCCAATCCCAGCCTAGCCACTTAACATCTTCAATGATAGAATTGACATACTCATCTTCCTCTTTTGCTGGATTGGTATCGTCAAAACGAAGATTACAAATACCACCAAAATCTTTAGCTAAGCCAAAATTAAGGCATATACTTTTTGCATGGCCAATATGAAGGTAGCCGTTTGGTTCTGGGGGAAAGCGTGTGTGAACCTGCATTTTCCCATTTGATTGGGCAACTTCTTTAGAGATTATATCACGAATGAAATCTTTTTGAACTTCATCTGATTTATTTGTCTGTGACTCATTAGCCATAATTATACCTCAATACAACGATAGTATTTTTTTAATAGTCAAGGGACTCTAGAGGGCGTGATTATAACAGAAAATTGAGAATATTAAACCAATATTATTCACATGCCGCCACTTGACTTTAAGCCTTATCTGGCTTAGAGTTATGGGGTTAAACAATACAACTTTTATGAGGAAACACATGGTTATTACTAGATTCGCCCCGTCACCAACTGGCTACCTACATATTGGAGGAGCAAGAACCGCTCTGTTTAACTGGCTACTTGCTCGTAAGATGGGCGGAAAATTCATTCTTCGTATTGAAGATACGGATCAAAAACGCAACACTCCAACCGCAATGCAACAGGTTATCGATGATCTGCGCTGGCTAGGGCTAGACTGGGATGAGGGGCCAGAAGTTGGCGGTCCAAACGCTCCATACCTCCAAAGCCAAAGGCGAGAAATATATGACAAATATATGAAGCAGCTCCTAGACGAAGGCAAGGCCTACTACTGCTTTGATACAGCAGAAGAGCTTGCCGCAATGAGACAAAAGGCAGAAAAAGAGAAAAAGAGCTTCATTTACCGCAGACCAGAAACCCTGCCCACCAAAGCAGACGTAGAAGCTGCAAAATCTCAAGGCAAGCCTGTAACTGTGCGTTTTGCAGTTCCACAAGATAAGCCAATTGTCATCAAGGATATTATTCGTGGCGAGGTAACATTCGCTCCAGAAGAAATCGCAGACTTTATAATTGAAAAATCAGACGGATTTCCAACCTATCACTTTGCGGTAGTCGTTGATGACGAGCTTATGGGCGTAACCCACGTAATGCGTGGACAAGAGCATTTGATGAATACTCCAGGACACCAATGCCTACAAGAAGCACTTGGCTTTAGAACTCCAGAATACGCCCATATGTCTATAACGGTTAGTGATAATGGAGGTAAGCTCTCAAAGAGAGAACGTCCAAATACTCTGCGCAAAGCCATTAAGGCGACCACAGACATAGATGAAGCCTCTATAGCTAAGGCTGGCAATATCTCTATCGAAGATCTAGAGTCTTTCCTAAAGAAGAAAACAACTCCAGATGAGGCCTCGATAAACGCCATCGCAGATTTTATTGGCATCGATTTGCCTGAGATCAATGTAGTTGATTTTATTAAGAGCGGCTATATTCCAGAAGCTCTAGTCAACTTCACTGCCCTGCTCGGTTGGAACCCAGGAGATGAGCGTGAGATTATGAGTTTGGATGAATTGGTAGAGGCGTTCGACGAGAAAAGGCTAAACAAGGCTAACAGCTTCTTCGACCGCAATAAACTCTCGTCATTCAATATGGAACATATCTCAAGAATGGACTCTGCTAAGCTAGTTCCCCATATGCGCAGATTCTTAGAGCTAAACAATAGTCCTATGTTAGCTGCAGATGATGCTTTACTGGAGAGATTGATAGAGCTAAACAAAGGGGCAAAAACTCTAAGAGATATTGAGAGTAAATGCTTGCTATTTTTCTTTGAGGATAGTGAAATAGAGTTCGACGAGAAGGCGGTCAAAAAAGTACTGCTCAAAAATGACAACGAGGGTTGCAGGGTCCTAGAGATGCTAAAAGAAGAGCTCGGCAAGCTTGAGGATTTTTCTGCACAAACAATTGAGAAGCTCTTGCGTGGCATCAGTAAAGAGAAAGAGATTGGGCTTGGCAAAATTGCTCAACCGCTGCGCATAGCACTTAGCGGGTCAACAATTAGCCCAGCAATATTTGATACGGTAGAGATTGTAGGAAAAGACAAAACTATCTCTAGAATAGAAATTGCTCTCGCAAAGTTTAATAATTAGTTCTTTAAATAACAAGGATGGTTGATATGTCTCTTTTGGTAACAGGTTCGATTGGTATTGATACGGTAAAGACTCCTTTTGGTAGGAGCGAAGAAAGCATTGGCGGCTCGGCAGTATTCTTCAGCTACTCTGCAAGCTTTTTCAATCCTGTAAGATTTCTAGGTGTTGTTGGAAAGGATTGCCCTTTTGACCTAGCAGAGATATTTAAAGGCAGAGACATCTCACTCGAAGGCCTAGAAGTACGAGAAGATAGCAAAACCTTTCGCTGGCATGGTTCCTACGAGGGAAGTATGAACGAAGCAAACACTGATATGGTTGAGCTAAACGTCTTAGCTGAAGATCCTGCAAAAATGCCAGAGAGCTACAAAGATTCTGAATTTATCTTTCTAGCCAACACACACCCTGCTATTCAGATGCAAATACTAGAAGAGACTTATAACCCTAAGTTCGTTGCAGCAGACACTATGAATCTCTGGATTGAGACAGAGAGAGAAAGTCTCAAGGAATTGCTAGACCGCATTAATTGTTTAATTCTAAACGAAGACGAAGCAAGACAGCTCACTGGTCAGTACAATCTAATTTCTGCCGGTGAAGACATTATGAAGATGGGACCAGATGTTGTCATAATTAAAAAGGGTGAACATGGCTCTATTATGCTAGATGCAACCGGAGACTGTTTTGTACTACCTGCATACCCAACAAAAATCGTAATAGACCCAACCGGTGCGGGCGATGCTTTTGCTGGTGGACTAATGGGATATATCGCAAAAAGCAAAAAAGTTGATAACACTACTCTAAGACAGGCAATCGCATACGGAACCGCATGTTCATCGTTTACAATTGGCGACTTCTCTCTTCACGGTATAAAAGCCGCAACACTCTCTCAGCTAGATGAAAGGGTTGAGATACTTAGAAAAGCAACTCTCTTTTAAAAAATCTCACAGCTACTCAACAGAATATTTAAAACAAATAAAACTGTATGGGCGCCCCTTGTGGTCGCCCTTCTTAAAAAGCTTTAACCAAGCTAACGCCCATGGTAGTCGAATATGAATTTGGCTGCGACCTGTATGGAACTACATCGAAACCAGCAATCTCCCACTTTCCTCTATCTTCGCCGGCAACGCTATGACCTGTTATATAACCCAAGACTGCTCCAAATACAACATCACTTCCCCAATGGTCTCCAACCTCCATCATTCGATACGCAACAACACCAGCAAGTAGGTAAGATGGAATTCCGACAGCTGGGCCATAAAATTCATCAAAAACACTGGCAACACAAAAAGAACTCGCCGTATGCCCACTTGGCCAACCAAGCCATTTACCATTAGGAGTGTCGTTATCTCTTATTAGCTTGAGCGACAATGTCGTGAAGCCTGTATAGGATAAAGCCTTGAGCATTGTCCAAGAACGTTGTTTATTCAGCTCGTCACCATTGTACGCACTTGCCAAATACCAAACACCTGTAAGAGCGAAATGAGTGCCTGGACCACCAACAAAATCAAGTGCCTTATCGGAGAAATCGCTTAAGACTTTGTGGTCTTCAAAATTATCTGCAATATCATCATCAGCACCACTAGCGTGCATTGCAACACTTGCACCGCCCGCTAAGAGCAAAGCGATAAAATTATCTCTTTGCAAATAGATTCGCCCCATACCATGGTAAAGCTCTGATGGTAATGTACAAAGGTCGTCCCAAAGACTATCAGTTGCATATTTGAACTTTTCGTTAGATGTCGCATCCTGACCGGGAAACATATTTGCACTAAATTCTTCACTCTTAGAGAAATCCACCTTATTCTCAGTTTTTTTCTGAGACTCTGAGTCAGCAATCTCACTGGCAAACAGTGTGTTTGACAATACGAGAGTGATTATCGTCACAAGGATAACGCTTTGCCTAATTCCGTTTAGACAATGTTTCATTTTTATCTCCATAAGCAATATAGGGCAGAAGCTTTAATATGTATGTTGTAATTATTCCCACTCAATAGTTGAAGGAGGCTTGCTAGAAATATCGTACACAACTCTATTTACGCCGCGCACTTCATTAATAATTCTACTTGATATTCGACCAAGCACTTCATAAGGGATGTGTGAGAAATCCGCTGTCATAAAATCGGTAGTGTCAACCGAGCGGATAGCAATAACACTCTCGTAAGTTCTACCATCGCCCATTACACCAACCGTTTCAATCGGAACTAAAACGGCAAGAGTCTGGCTGTAGTTTCTATATAAACCAGCTGCGCGAATCTCATCAATTAAAATCTCATCGGCATTGCGTACAATCTCCAGTTTCTCTTCTGTGATATCACCGATAATTCTAACCGCCAAGCCAGGACCTGGAAATGGATGCCTCCAGACCATATCCTCTGGCAATCCTAAAAACTCACCAAGAAGGCGTACTTCATCTTTGAATAAATCGCGCAGTGGCTCAACAAGGTCGAAACCAAGCTGTTCTGGCAATCCACCCACATTGTGGTGAAGTTTGATATTAGCCGCAAGATTTCCCTTAGCTCCAGACTCGATAACGTCTGGATATAAGGTCCCCTGCGCTAAGAATTTAGCATTCTCAATCTTTTTAGATTCACTCTTAAACGCTTCGATAAACTCTGCGCCAATGATTTTTCGTTTTTTCTGAGGATCAACAACACCAGCCAATTTGCTCAAGAATTGTTTTGACCAATCAACAACATGTAGATTTATTTTGAAATGATCTGCAAACATTGTCTCAACGCCAAGCCTCTCATTGTTACGCAAGAGACCATTGTCAACGAAGATACAGACAAGTTGATCTCCTATCGCCTTATGCAACAGAGCCGCAACAACAGCAGAATCTACACCACCGCTGAGTCCACAAATCACAGTATCGCTTCCAACCTGCTTGCGCACCGCTTCGATGGCTTCTTGTGCAAAATCTTTTATCTGCCAATCCCCTTTACACTTGCAAATATTGTATAGGAAGTTGCGCAGCATTGTAGCTCCGTTTGGCGTGTGTGTCACTTCTGGATGAAACTGTACACCGTAGAATGGTTTGCTTTTATGACGAACCGCCGCATACGGACAAGTTTGAGTTTTTGCGAGCGTCTCAAAATCATCATTCAATTGATTAACTTGATCGCCGTGGCTCATCCAGACTGTAGTTAATTCTGGAACAGTAGCGAGAAGATCTTTTGTGTCTGTAACTTGTAGTTCTGATCTCCCATATTCTCGGCTATGAGCTGGAGCGATATTTGCGCCAAGAATTTTAGACGCAATCTGCATACCATAGCATATCCCAAGAACAGGGACACCAAGGTCAAAGATTTTCTCATCACAGACTGGAGCGTCTTTCTCATAAACACTTGCCGGACCGCCTGAAAGAATTATGCCGGTAACCCCTTCACTACGCAGTTGTTCTAATGTAACGCTCGGAGGATAGACCATTGAGAAAACATTATTCTCTCTAACCCTTCTTGCGATGAGCTGGCCATACTGGCTTCCAAAATCAATAATAGCAATTGTTTCTCTTGTCATAAATTAACCATTCAAAGAAAATAAATACACATAGACACTCTAAGATATTCCACTCAAACTATCTCACGATTCGGTATAGTTTGGAGACTCTTTCGTAATGGAGATGTCATGTGGGTGTGATTCACTAACAGAAGCAGTTGTAATTCTCATAAACTTTGCATCGCTTCTGAGAGATTCGATTTGTTTAGTACCGCAATACCCCATTCCTGCACGCAATCCACCAACTAGCTGATAGATATAATCGCTCAGTTTGCCACGATATGGGACTCTTCCCTCAACTCCTTCTGGGACAAGCTTATTTTTATCAGCTGTACTTTTTTGCCCATAGCGGTCAGCAGAACCCTTGACCATTGCGCCAAGAGAACCCATACCACGGTATTCCTTAAATTGTCTGCCCTTGTAGAAAACAAGCTGACCAGGACTCTCAGCAAGACCTGCAAGCATAGAACCAAGCATAACACTTGATGCACCAGCAGCAATCGCTTTAGTGATTTCGCCACTGAGTTTGATTCCTCCATCAGCAATAACTGGGGTACCACTCTTATTGGCCTCTTCAACAACGTTCATAATAGCTGTAATCTGAGGAACACCTACACCAGAGATAACTCTTGTTGTACATATTGCACCAGGACCAATTCCGACCTTAACCGCATTGGCACCTGCATCTATTAATTCTCTTGCCGCCTGAGCGGTTGCGATATTCCCTGCAATAACATCAATCTTGTAATTCTTCTTTATATACTTAACAGTATCAATAACATTTTTAGAATGACCGTGCGCAGTATCAACAACAATCACATCAACGTCCGCATCAATCAGAGCTTCAATACGTTCGTAATTAAGCACTCCAACCGCTGCACCAACAAGAAGCCTACCCTTCTTATCTTTGGCCGCTTGGGGATATTTGAGGACACGATCAATGTCACGCATCGTAATCATACCCCTTAGCTTTTTATCATCAACTAAGAGAAGCTTCTCAATCTTGTGCTTGCGTAGAATCTCTTTTGCCTGTTCTAAAGTCGTATTTGGAGATGCTGTTACAAGGTTTGAGCAAGTCATAACTTCAGATATATTGAGGCTGTAATCCTTCAAAAATTTGAGGTCTCTTCTCGTAAGAATTCCAACCAGATTCTCCCCGTCAACGATAGGCACGCCAGAGACATGCTGTTGTTCCATTATTTCATACGCCTTGGTAAGAGAATCGTTTGGTGAGAGTGTTATTGGGTCTTGTATGACACCATTCTCACTACGCTTAACCTTTTCAACTTCAGTCTTTTGATCTTGAACGCTAAGATTTTTATGTATAATACCAATTCCACCTTCTTGTGCTAGAGCAATCGCCAAGGCAGACTCTGTGACAGTATCCATAGCGGCAGAGATAATTGGGATATTAATCCTAATATTGTTTGTCAACCTAGTGCTTGTATCTGCTTCACTTGGAACAAAATCACTCCTCGCAGGGACAAGCAAAACATCATCGAATGTTATGCCTTGAGCTATTATCTTATTCTTCATATTGTTCTCCGTCAAAATCGACTTATCTTTCTCTAATATAGCTGCAAATAGAAGTTGAATTTAGACATTCATTGCTTTAGAGCCTAAATAAGGATGAAAAAATACCATTAAAACACATTTGCAGAATAATTTGACTACTCTACTCTCTAAGCGGGAGAGAGTCAAGCCAAAACAAGGTTTTCAAGATGGGCGATTCAAATCATAAATCTTTTAACTGCAATTCTTTAGAAATCTTAAAAAACAAAAAAAGCCGCTGATCGTTTAAAAATCAGCGGCTTGAAGTAATCGTTAGCTTCGATGCCTATTTAGCTGGAGCTGCTGGCTTGCTTTCTTCTGGTGCAAAACCGTCTGTGTATTTAATATTTGCTTTTGCCTTTAAGCCATCAATATATTTCCTGGTTGCTTCTGAACGTTGCTTACCTTCGAGTTGCATTCTGATATCACCTTTAACTTCATCGAAACTCTTCTTGCTAGCAGCCTTCTTATCTGTAACCTTGATAATGTGGTAGCCAAATTGAGTCTCAACTATATCGCTAACATCTCCAACATTCATAGCAAACGCTGCGTCTGCGAATGGTTTAACCATTTTATCATGCTCAAAGAAACCTAGATCGCCGCCCTTTGCTTTAGATGGGCAATCTGAAGATTCACTTGCAATCTTAGCAAAATCGCCGCCAGCCTTAACTTTCGCAAGCAGATCTTGTGCCTTCTTCTTCGCTGCAGCCTTATCCTCTTCGCTAGCTTTAGGGTCTACCTTAACAAGGATATGGCTAGCTCTAACTTGATCTTTTGTCGCAAACTGATCGCCATGCTCGTCGTAGTACTTCTTAACCTCTGCATCGCTAACATTAACAGCACCACCTAATTCTTTTTCGAATAACTCCTGGTAAACAAGATCCTTTGCAATATCACTCTTGAGTTCTTCAAGCGACTTACCCATAGAGGAAAGCCTCTCTTTGAGCTGATCCATAGTCATACCATTCTTAGCACAAATCTCATTAACCTTAGCCATCACATCAGCATCGCTAACTTTGAAATTTGCCGCTTTAACCTCAGCATCAAGAAGCCCTTCAACGATAATCATATCAAGAACTCTCTTGCGAATATTTGGTAGATACTGTTGACGCATCTCTGGTGGAAGCTGCGATAATTGAGGCATTTTTTTCATTGCCTTCTCGTCAACTTCACCCAATGTAATCTTTTTACTTCCAACCGTAGCCACAACCTTATTAGGGTCTTCTTTTGGAATTTCCGTTTTATTTGCATCAGCGCTAGAAATATTAACAACCTTAGCGTCCTTAATCTCGATAGCACCAGAATTGCCTTTCTTTTTCTGGTCAACAGCTAGAACATTACTACCAAGAACCACAACTAGTGACAACAACAATAAGATACTTCTTCTCATCTAACAAATCCTTTCAGTTACATTGGGTCCGATCTGGAATTAAATTTAAGTCTACTATACGATCAAACCATTATTAAGTTCGGATATTTTCCTAACTTTAAAACTTAATGTCAAGTCAATAAACACACAAATTTCGCATAATGCTAATTTAATATAGAATTTGGCTACGCAGCAAGAGGCCTTCCAAATGTTTATTACTTGAAATATTTATTAATTTTGCTAATTTGTCTCTCATGGAATTCCCAGAAAAGATAACAATAAGAAGCAATACTACAATTATATCGCCGCGTTACTGTGAGACAGACCAAGGCGGCATCGTCCACCATAGCGTCTACCCTATTTATTTTGAGATAGGCAGAACTGAGCTTCTACGCGAAAATGGATTAGCCTATAAGAAGCTAGAAGAGGCTGGTTTCTTTATGGTTATTGCCGAGCTAAACTTAAAATACAGATTTCCCGCCTATTACGATGAAAAATTAACGCTCACAACAACCTGTTCAAAAGTAACATCGGCAAAAATTGAGCACGCCTATGAGCTCAAAAATGAGATTGGGCGACTCCTAACCGAAGGAAAAAGCATCTTAGCCTGCGTAGACGCAAACGGTCGACCGAGGCGTGTGCCAAGTTTTCTAGAGATTTGACCCTACTTAATCAAAAGTAGCCCTAAAGCCAAGTTCTCTATTTAGGGTCCCCTTCAGCAACAGCGTGTATCAAATCACCCTCAAGGCAAGAGAATATCTGCGCAAATGCAGTATTGTAAGCATCGATTAATCCTTCTGGGCTTTTGTTGGCAATAGCAACCCTTTGAGAGTATCTCCACTCTTGTAAGTTGCCGCTACCACGTGCTAAAGAATCAAGCAAAACAAATTGTATAGTGACAACTGCTTCTGGAGATTTCTTATTTGTAAAATCGCCATAGAGCTCAATAACATACCCCTCAAGAGTATAATCAGTTTCTGCTAAGCTGCGTGAGCTCAAGACGGTGTCAAAGAGAGAGCTATCGCTTAGCCATTCAATCAGGCTCTGGGATGCCATAGTACCAACATCAGCAAAATATTTGTGATAGTAGTCTTTCTCAAATTTATTTCCACTCACCTTATAAATGAGATTGCTGCTATCAAATACTCTTGAGACGCTCATGTCTAAAACTTTTATACTCTTGTGAGAAGATTCAACAACTTCTGCATCTCTACCAGCATCTATCATATAATACTCGTTAGGGACAGTCTGTCCGCCAGAACAACCAGAAAAAGCTATTGATAGGTAACAAATAACAACAACACAAAACACTCTAAAGGCTATATTCATTATTTATACACTCCACTTTGCGCAGGTGGTTTTGAGTTAAACACCGCAGAAGGGTTCTCTTTAATCTGCGCGGTTAGCTCCTTGACATTGCGCAGAGACGCTTTAATATCACCGACTGATTGATCAATATCAGGTTTATAATTTGCCATCATTACATCTATTTTCGCTATAGTTTTATCCAGAGAAGCAACCAACTCTGGAATAGACACAGAATGCTCGGACGGTTCTACTGGTTTTAGTAGCTTACTCGCGTAATCGTTTGTTGTGCGAATCTCACTCATAAAAGCTTTTAATGAATCATTGCTCTCTTTAAGCTCTTGTATGAGCTCAATCGCAGAACTTGACAATTCGGAGACATGCGCATCATCAATTGCCTTGTCAAGATTACTAACAAGGGAGTTAACGTTGTCTACAAGTTTCTTAAAATTAACCTCAGAAATCTTTTTTACAGCAATCTCAGCAGATTTTGTAAATGAACTAAGCATACTCTTTACTGATGGAACATAAATATTGTTAGGTTTCCATGTAATATCTGGAACAGGAAACTCCTTGGGATCAAAATAATCAAGCTCTAAATATGCAATACCGGTAAGGGGCTGCTGTGTTAACTGCAAACGCATTCCCTCTTCAACTCGCTTTTGAATAACTCTCTTTGCTTGAAATTTATTTTCTGATGCAAATTTGGTTGGATCTGCCGCTATGACTACCAATATCAATTTACTAGCCGGTTGATCATAGCCAACTTTATAATCGCTTAAGACAAAATCAATCCTCTCAACATTACCAATCTGGACTCCACGATTTTTAACCGGAGAGCCAACGCTGAGCCCCTGAACAGACTCGTCAATATAAGTCTCAAGCAGTATTTTGTCTTTGGTTAAAAGACTTATTCCAAGCGTTGTAAGAAAAACCAACAACACAATAACAGTAAATAGAACAAATAGTCCTATTTTAAAATAATTAGCCCTTGAACTCATAGTAAGCCTTTATAAATATTATGAGAATCTCTAAATTAATTACATATTGTCAAGATTCGAGAGTCTATGAAAAAATTGCCTCACCCAAGGATCGTCGCATCTGTCACGTAAATCTTTTGGTTTACCACGGGCAACAATTCTCTTAACTCTACTATCTAGCATCACTGCTTCATCTGCAATTGTAAAGATACTCTCTAATTC